>NZ_JBAMDJ010000032.1:0-81785 GCF_036961705.1 Pseudomonas sp. 3JA | reverse complement strand
AAAGGATCACATGACACAAAACCTGTGGGAGCAAAGCGTGCTCCCTCAGGTTTGAGGCTTAACTGATCGGCATTACGCCCAAGGGCGGTCTTTTCGCTGGTGGGTGGTTTTGCGTTCAGGTGCACAGGCCCATGCGTCGCGCGATGGCGATGGCCTGGGTGCGGCTGCTGGCGTGCAGCTTGAGGTTTATGTTGCGCAGGTGGGTGCGCACGGTCGAGTCGGAGACGAACAGCTTTTCCGCCATCGCTGCATTGGACAATCCTTGGCCCAGCAGGTTGAGCACTTTCAGCTCTTTCTGCGTCAGCGGGTCGACCAGTGTGCCGTTGCTGCCGGCTGCGGGCTGAGCGGTGGCGCTGCTGCGCAGCCAGCGTTCGAGGCTGCTGTCATCCGTTGCGTCCTTGTCCTCGCGTTCGTTGTGCAGCTCGCGCAGCATGACCTGCACGGTCGCGCCTTCCTCCAGGAAGGTACGCACGAAGCCTTCGGTCTGGGCGAACTTCAGGGCTCGTTCCAAGGTGCGCAGGGCCATTTTCGCCTGGTTGTCGCGGTACAGCGCCTCGGCCAGCAGAATGCGCAGTTTCAGCGCCCGGCGCCCGCGTTGCAGGCGTTCGGCTTCGGCCAACTCGCTGCGCAGCGGCGCGATGGCCTTGCCGGACGCTCCACTGCGGATCATCCAACGCAGGCGGCCGATGGTCGGGGTCAGGGTGTCGTTGGCGATGCCCCAGTGGGTCGCGGTCTCGGTCCAGGGAAAGGTCTGTTCGGCCAGGGCCAATTGTTCGAGGGCGCCGTTCTGGTCGCCATGGGCCAGCGTTTGCATGGCCCGTTCCAGGCGCGCACTGGCCGAGACGCGGGGCAGACCCAGGCGGTGGCCGACGTTTTCCAGTTCGCTGAGCATTTGCAGGGCGCGATCACGGTCGCCCTTGTCGTCGGCGATGCGGGCCAGCAGGGTATGGGCGGTGATTAGGCCGTCGGAGAGACCGAGATCTTGCACCAGGGGGGTATAGATCAGTAACAGGCGCAGGGCTTCCTCGCACTCGTCGCTTTCATAGAGCGTCTCGGCCAGCTGGACGGCGGCCAGGGCGTTGCCATTGCGATCACGTCGGCGCGAGCCTTCGAGCATGGTCGTGGCCAGGCGCAGGCGCGCGGTCGCTTGTTTGAGGCGGCCGGCCATCATGTCGAGCAGGGCTTCGGCCGATTCGGCGAGGACGAAACCGAACGCGCCAGCGGAATCGCTCTGCGCCCGACGTGCCTCATCGACGTATTGGTGCGCTTCCTGATGTCGGCCGAGGAGGATGCTGGCCTGCGTCAGCGCCTGGTTGAGCATGGCCCAGGCGAAGGGGTATGCGGTGGTCACCTGGGCCAGGGACTGCGTGCCCATCTCGTAGGCCCGTTCGGATTGGTCCATCATCACCAGCAGCATCGGGCGCAAGGCCAGCAGATAGGCTGCGGACTCGCCCGAGAGGGTGCTGCTGTCGATATCTGCCACCAGGGTCAGGGCCTCCTTGGGGCCCCAGGTGAAGGCCGTGCACCAGGCACGGATCAATTGCAGTCGGGGGTGACGCTGAAGCTCTGCTTTCGGTAGTTGACCGATGCACTCGGCCAGCAGGCGCAGACGGCCCTGACTGAGCAGCATGTCGACATGCTGGTGCAGCAGGTCGATGGCAATCTGTGTATTGCCGCACTGCAAAGCATGGCGGATGGCCGGAATGACCCGTCCTTGCGCAAGATAGGCATTGCAGGCGGCCAGGTGCAGGGCTGGCAGCTCTTCGTTGTAACGGCGTTGCATCTGGTGGCGGAGGAAGTCGAGAAACAGGCTGTGATAGCGGTAAAGGTCGCGCTGCTCGTCGATCGGGACGAGGAACAGTTGGTGACGCTCCAATTCGCGCAGCATGTCGAGGCTGTCGCTGCAGCCGCAGATCGCGTTGCACAAAGCCGGGCTCAACTCGTCGAGTAGGCTGCTGCGCAGCAGGAACAGGCGCAGTGGCTCGGGCAGGGCGGCCAGCACATCCTCGGCAAGGTAGGCGGCGATGGCCGCATTGGAACCGGAGAAGGAATCGAGGAACTTGTCGGTGTCGCCGTGGTTCTCCAGGGCCAGCGAGGCCAGCCAGAGGGCAGTGACCCAGCCTTCGGTGCTGCACTGCAGGCGCTCGACCTGGGTGCTGCTCAGGCCGACACCGCGGCGCTGAGTGAGGAAATCCTGGGTTTCCTCGACACTGAAGCGCAAGCTGGCGGCATCGATCTCGGTCAGGCTGCCGCGTGCGCGCAGACGGGCCAGGCCTATATCCGGCAAAGTGCGGCTGCCTATGACTAGGCAGGTCTTGTGCGGAATCGCCTCGATACCGCGGGCCACCAGGCCGAGTACGACAGGGTTGCGAATGGCTTCGAAGTCGTCGAAGAAAATGGCCAGCGGGGCCTGGTGTGTACCGATCTGGTCGAGGATCCAGGCAACCAGATCGGTGTTGCGCAACTGGCCCAGGTCCTGTTGCGGCGCGTCTGGCTGTAGGCCGGCGATGGCGGTGGCGAAACCGCTGAGGAAGCGCGAAACATCGTTGTCGCCAGCGTCGAGGGTAAGCCAGACGGTGGTCATGCGCTGTTGGCGATAGCGGGCCAGCAGTTGGGTCATGAAGGTGGTCTTGCCGAAGCCGGCTGGTGCATGCACCAGCACGGCACGGCTGGTCTCGGCTTGGCCCGCACGGTCGAGCATGGCCTGACGCGGGACTTCGAAGTGCGAGGTGGCGGGAGGCGTCACCTTGGCTCGCGAGATGTAGGGCAAGGAGCGGTGATTCGACGACATCATGAATCCTTCATGGAGGTGCGATGCCTCCGCCTGTTCTTATTGGTTTCTTAAACTATGGGGCAAGCGGTACCTGGCGCAAGCCCTTTCAACGCTTGTGACTAAAACCAGGCAAGGTTAAAACAGCCGAGGAAGCGGAGTCTACGAGGTGTAAATGAGCATTTCGAGGCTGTTTCAAACACCGTATGGCCGACGGCCAGGAGCTCGTGAACGAGTTCTGGGCTGGTTATCGGGCTACCGCCCGCGGTCGCACGGCACTGGCGGGGGATACGGGTTGGCATAGTCCGGTGCGGCAGTACTGCGGTGATCGTCGCTTCCGACGATGTGGTCGGTCAGGGAGGCTCATAGGCTTCGGTCATGCAACCGAAATCGCCAAGAGGAGCCTCCCAATGTCACAGGCAGTATTCATTTACGACGCCGTACGCACGCCGCGTGGTAAGGGCAAGAAAGATGGCGCGCTTTACAGCGTCAAACCCGTGCACATGGCCGCCGGGCTGCTGACCGAGCTGCAGCAGCGGTACGATCTGGATACCTCGCGTGTCGATGACGTGGTGCTCGGCTGTGGCCAGCCCGTGGGCGAGCAGGGTGGCGACGTTGCCAAATGCGTGGTTCAGTACGCCGGCTGGGACGAGAGCGTGCCCGGTGTACAGATCGACCGTTTCTGCGCCTCTGGCCTGGAGGCGGTGAATCAGGCGGCCAGTCGCATTGCCAGCGGTTGGGAGGACTTGATCGTGGCAGGTGGCGTTGAGTCGATGTCGCGCCTGCCAATGGGCGCCGCCGGCCAGGCCTGGATTCAGGATCCGGAAATCGCCTTCAAGTTGCAGTCGGTACCCCAGGGTATCGGGGCAGACCTGCTGGCCGCGCTCGACGGCTATTCGCGCGAGGATGTTGACCGCTTCGCGTTGGTTTCCCAGCAGCGTGCCGCCCATGCACGCGACAGTGGCTACTTCGATCGCTCGGTAGTGCCGGTGCGCGACCTTAATGGTCTGGTCGTTCTCGAGCGCGACGAGTTCATTAAACCAGCCACCACCCTGGAGGCCCTGAGCCAGCTCAAGCCTTCATTCGCGGCCATGGGTAAGCTCGGCTACAGCGACGTAGCCCTGCGCAAGTACCCTCAGGTGGCGCGCATCGAACCCATCCATACGGCCGGCAATTCCTCGGGCATCGTCGACGGCGCCAGCGCCACGCTACTGGGCAGCGAACGTATTGGTCAGCAACTGGGGCTTACTCCGCGCGGGCGGATCGTCGCCACTGCGGTGCTCTCCACCGAGCCGACGCTGATGCTGGCCGGCCCCGGTCCGGCTGCCATGAAGGCCCTGGCCAAGGCGGGCCTGAGCGTGCAGGACATCGATCTGTTCGAGATCAACGAGGCCTTTGCCTCGGTGGTGTTGCGCTTCATGCGCGACCTCGATATCTCGCCGGAAGTCACCAACGTCAATGGCGGTGCCATTGCCCTCGGCCACCCGATCGGCGCCACCGGCGCGATGCTGGTCGGCACGGTGCTGGATGAGCTGGAGCGGCGCAACCTCAAGCGCGGCCTGATCGCCCTATGCGTCGGTGGCGGCATGGGTATCGCCACCATCATCGAACGCCTCTGAGCTACTTCAAAGCCGCTGCGAGTCTGTGCCGTGGCGGATCACTCTTTCTACGAGAAACAACCTATGAGCGCATTCAATTACGAGAAGGACGCCGACGGCATTGTCACTGTGACCATGGATATGCCGGGGCCGGTCAACGCGATGAACCAGTTGTACCGCGAAACCATGGCCGCGACCGTGAATCGCCTAGAGCAGGAAAACGGCCTGACCGGTGTCGTCATCGCCTCGGCGAAAAGCACTTTTTTTGCCGGTGGCGACCTTAACGAGCTGACCGATTTCAAGCCTGGTGATGAAGCCGATTTTCAGGCCAAGATCGAGCTGACGAAGAATGACCTGCGCCGCCTTGAGCGTTTGCCGGTGCCGGTGGTCGCCGCGATCAATGGCGCGGCCCTGGGTGGCGGCTTCGAGATCGCCCTGGCCTGTAACTACCGGGTGCTGCTCAACAGCCCTGCCGCGGTGGTCGGCCTGCCCGAAGTCTCCCTCGGTCTGCTCCCGGGGGGCGGAGGCATCGTTCGTCTGGTGCACCATCTGGGCCTGGAAAGAGCTTTGCCGTTGCTGCTTGAAGGCAAGCGCATGAAGCCGGCGGAAGCGCTGGCCCTGGGGCTGGTCAATGAGCTGATCGAGCAGACTGATGCGTTGGTGCCGGCGGCCAAGGCCTGGATAAAGGCGCAGGTCGGCGATGATGGCGTCAGCCTGCAGCCTTGGGATCACAAGGGGCACAAGATTCCCGGCGGAACTGCGCAGCAACCCCATGTGGCGCAGATGATCGCCGGGGCTCAGGCGATGACAGCGAAGAACACCCGCGGCCTGCTGCCGGCGCCGGAGCGTATTCTCGCTGTGGCGGTGGAGGCTACCCTGCTGGACTTCGATGCCGCGCTGCTGGTGGAAACCCGTGGCCTTACCCACCTGGCCGCCAGCGTGCAGGCGAAGAACATCATCAACACCATGTTCTTCCAGATGAACGAAGTGAACGGTGGCTCCAGTCGGCCGACAGGTTTCGACAAGAGCAAGGTGAGCAAGCTCGGCATCATTGGCGCCGGCATGATGGGCAACGGCATCGCCCATGTGTCGGCCAAGGTCGGCATCGAGGTGATGCTGCTGGATGTCAGTCTGGAGGCCGCCGAGCGCGGCAAGGCCAATGTCGAGAAGCTGCTGAGCAAGACGGTCAGCCAGGGGCGCCTGAGCGAAGCAAAGAAGGACGAGATTCTCGCCCTGATCAAGCCCACCGTGGACTATGCCGACCTGCAGGGCGTCGACTTCGTCGTCGAGGCCGTGTTCGAAAGCGTCGATCTGAAAGGCAAGGTCACCCAGCAGGCTGAAGCGCAGTTGCCTGAGTCTGCCGTGTTTGGCACCAACACCTCGACCCTGCCGATTTCCCTGTTGGCCAAGGCCTCCAAGCGCCCGGCCAATTTCATCGGTATCCATTTCTTCTCGCCGGTGGAGAGAATGCCGCTGGTGGAAATCATCTGTGGTGAGCAGACCAGTGACGCGGCCTTGGCCAAGGCCTTCGACTTTGCCCGGCAGATCGGCAAGACCGCCATCGTGGTCAACGATTCGCTGGGCTTCTTTACCTCGCGCACCTTCGGCAGCTACTTCGACGAAGGCTGCAAGCTGCTCCAGGAAGGTGTTGATCCACTGCTGATCGACAACCTAGGCAAGCAGATCGGCATGCCGGTAGGGCCATTGACCGTACTCGACGAAGTCAGCCTGGAGCTGATGCGTAAGGTCAACGAGACGCAGAAGGAGATGGGCGTGTTTGCCACCGTCTTCGACAACAGCCACAGCGACGCGGTCGGCAACATCCTGATCAAGGAGTACAACCGCCCGGGGCGTCACTATGGCGGTGGCTTCTACGACTACCCGGAAGGCGGCGAAAAGACCATCTGGCCGGGGCTCTACGAGCTGTTCGTCAGGCCGGAGGTGGTGCTGCCGGTCGAGGATATCAAGGAGCGTATGTTGTTCCGTCAGGTTATCGAGGCGGTGAAGTGCTTGCAGGAGGGTGTGTTGCGCTCGGTGGCGGACGGTAACGTCGGCTCGATTCTCGGCATTGGTGCGCCGACCTGGACCGGTGGCTTCTTGCAGTTTGTCAACGGCTATGGCGTCGAGCGTTTTGTTCAGCGTGCCCGTGAGCTTGCACAGACCTATGGTGAACGCTTTGCGCCACCGGTGTTGCTGCTGGAAAAGGCCGCCAAGGGTGAAGAGCTGCGTTAACCCTGGTGGCGGCGCAATTCGTCGCTTCCGACGACCGAAACGGGGGGGGCTGAGCGTAAGTTAAATTCAACGACCCCCCGCGACCCGGGCGCGTAGCTTGGGGGCGGGCGGATTGCACCAATGCCTGAAATGCTTGCGGGTACTGGGCGAAAGTCCTCGAGCCCGTTGACCCCTAGTCTGGTGCTGCCACGGTGGCGCCACCCGATGAATATAACAAGAGAGGGAAACATGAAGCGAAGCAACCTAGCCAGCGTATTGGCGCTTGCCGTCCTGGCCGGCGCCGTTCAATCAGCTTTCGCCAGCGAGGCCGGGCAACTGGGTGGGCCTGAGCTGACGGCGTTCGGTGCGCAGCGTAGCGGTAATGCCGACGGCAGTATCCCGGCCTACTCGGACGAGCCGCTCAGCCTGCCAGCCTGCTACGACAAGGGCGAGCCGACCAACTTCTGTGATCCGTGGAACGATAAGCCGATATTTACCATCACGTCGCAGAACCTTTCCCAGTACGCCGAGCGCCTGACCGAGGGGCAAAAGGCGCTGTTCGCGCGCTACCCCGAATACAAGATGAATGTCTACCAGACTCGGCGTACTGTGCGTTTCCCGCAGACCTATCAGGACAATACGCGCAAGAACGTGGACGCCTGTAAGACCGCCAACGCCGGGGTCAGTATCGAGGGTTGCTATGCTGGTCTGCCGTTCCCGCTGCCGAAGACCGGCAACGAAGTGATCTGGAACCACCAGTTGCAGTACTCCCCGCCCTTGCAAATTAACGCCCGATCCTATCTGGTCGATGGTAGTGCTCGGCGGATTTTGCTGAATGCATTGAAGGTGTTGGAGTCCAGCGAGTTTCTGGATACCACCGACAACGGTCCGAAAGGCAGCGATGCCGAGTTTTGGCGCATACGCTTCTTCGTGTACGACCCGGCCCGGCGTAACGGCGAGCAGACGCTGGCACGCTACCAGGTCAGCGGCGAACAGCGCGCCTGGCAGTACCTTCCTGGCCAGCGTCGGGTCAAATTGGCCCCGGATCTGGCTTATGACACACCGTCGCCAGTGGCGGGCGGCATCACCACCATGGATCAGCAGCGTTTGATCCTGGGGAAACAGGATCGCTACGACTTCAAGTATCTGGGAGTGGAGGAGAAGCTGATCAACTACAACAACTTCGCCGTCTACGACTACAAGGCGTGCTCGGAAGACAAGCTGTTCACAAAGAGTTTCCCGAATCCGGAGTGCATCCGCTGGGAGCTGCACCGTGTGCGGGTGGTCGAGGCCACGCTGAAACCGGGCTTCCGTCATCTGCTACCCAAGCGGCGCTTCTACATCGATGAGGATGCGAGCGGGGCCGGTACTGCCGACAGCTACGATGTCACCGGCAAGCTGATTCGCATCGACAGCATGCTGACCATCCCGAACTATGTGTATGGCTATGGACTGATTCCGGACAATACGCTGACGTTCGATCTGGAGCGAGGTGCTTACATTCTGCCGTCCTTTACGGGTTTCAAGGGGGGCGGCTACGCAGCGATTGGCAACCCCCCGGAGTCCACCTGGTCCCCCGAAAACATGGGGCAGACGGGTATCCGTTGAATGAATAACGGTACAGGCCGCAATCCGTTTCGGGGCGGCCTTGTGCTGTCTGCAAAAAGGATCGCTGGACGCCGGAGGTGCCCCTACCAAGGTGCAGATGCCGGCCTATCCGATGTATTGGACGATGGATGGCAGCAGACAGGCCCGCTTCGGCGGGCCTTGTTGTTTCCGGGCTTCCTATGGCCACTTCTATCGACTCACGTCCCGCTAACTGGATTCGTCGGTTCCGACGACAGGGGTGGGGGCTGTGGAGCGTAACGTCGTCTGTCAGTAGTCATCGTACGGGGCATTCATGCTCCTCTGCCAGGAGTGTTCCGCCGCGATGTTCGGGATGTGCGAGTGGGCTAATAAATAACAAGAAGGAGCCAAGTCTATGAAGATGGCAAGTCGATACCGGGCAGCGGGCGGCAACCTGCTGGTCGCGCCAATGATGGTTTTTTGTGTGGCTGGGCCGGCAAATGCGGTTACGGTCGATCTCGGCAATCCTGATATGTCGCTGCGCTGGGATAACACCGTGCGTTACAACGTGGGTTTTCGGGTGAATGACTGCGATAAGGATATTTGTGGAAACGACGCGGGCGCGGGCGATGTGACGGCCTACCAGTCCGACCGCAAGTTCTCCGATGCCGGCGACGTGGTCACCAATCGAGTTGATATCCTCACTGAGATGGACTTCGTTTACAAAGACCGTCACGGTGCGCGTCTGAGCGCCAGCGGCTGGTACGATCAGGCCTATGACGGTGATGTCGAGGGAGACCGTGCACTCGATGCCAGTGGTGCTGGCAACGGCGCGGGACGTGACGGCGACAACTACAGCCGCTACACCGATCGCTGGAACAACGGCCCCTCTGGCGAGATCCTGGATGCCTTCGTGTTTACCGGCTTCGACCTGGGCAGCGTGCCGGTCAACCTCAAGGCCGGCCAACATAACGTGTATTGGGGCGAATCGCTGTTCTCCTTCGTCAACGGTGTGTCTTACCAGCAGGGCCCGGTGGATATCCGCAAGGCGCTCGCCACGCCGGGCACCGAGGCCAAGGAACTGTTCAAACCGCTCAACCAGATATCCATGATCGCCCAGTTGCAGCCGGATCTGACCGTTGCCGCGCAGTACCTCCTGGACTGGAAGCCGATGCTGGTCCCCAACGGCGGTACCTATTTTGGCGCGATCGATGGCCTGAGCTTGGGCAGTGGGGGCAGCGTCTTCGGCTTGCCCTTTGAGATTACCGATGAGCCGGACAAGAAACACGGCGACTGGGGCGTTTCGGCCCGCTGGTCGCCGCAGTGGCTTGATGGCACCCTGGGTTTCTATTACCGCGAGTACACCAACCGCTTCCCACAGCTGGTGCTGACCAAGATGGTGGTCATTCCCGGTGTGGGTGCCTTTCCGGCGGGAGCGGGTATCGACTACTCCTCGAACAAGCGGGAGAAGTTATATGGCGTGAGCCTGTCCAAGCAGGTCTGGGGTATTTCCTGGGGTACCGACATTACTTACCGCGAGGATGCGGTGCTGGCTACTACGCCGCTTTCTAACTTTGTGCCGGAAGGTACCGCCCCGGATACTTGGGTGCCACGCGGCAAACTGTGGTCCGGCGTGTTCAACGGTGTGGCCTACTTCAGTAAGTCGCCGTTCTATGATGCTGCTTCCTTGACCGCTGAGCTGAACTACTCCTATCTGGACGAAGTCACCGAGAACGCGCAGACGTACAATGGTAAAGGCTACAATTGCGCCGACGACCATAACGCCACCAAGATTGCCTGCCAGACTCGCGATGCTCTAGGCGCGTCTCTGATGTTCCGGCCGACCTGGTACCAGGTAATGCCGGGAATCGATTTGTCCATGCCGTTGTTTGTCGATATCGGTTTGCACGGTAACTCGCCGGTCATGTTCGGTAGCAACGAAGGGCAGGGCACCTGGAGCATGGGCGTGTCTGCGGACATCTATGCCCAGTACAGCGTTGATCTGAAGTACAACGGTTTCATCTCCAAGCATTCGGACGATGAGCTCGGTGCTGGCAGCCTGAATAACTCCTCCCTGGGTAAGTACTGGGATCGTGACTGGGTATCTCTGACCTTCAAGACCACGTTCTGACAGGTCGAGTCGACCACCAGGAGCGATCGCCTGCGCGCGCGGACGGTCGTTCCTGATGGGTGTGCGTTTCGAAAGCCCTGAAGTGAGGTTTGTCATGCTTGCTGGAATACGGTTTTATTCTGCCCCTCTGCCTCGCTCGATTCTCGGGCGTCTGCTATTTGTCTGCTTGTCTCTGGCGACGCCCTTTGTGCACGCGTTCGAGCCTCCGCTACAGGTCGCTGCCGTGCATAGCGAGCGCATGGCTGCCGGTCCGATGCTGGCGATTACCCGCGCCGGTGAGCGTCTGGTCGCCGTTGGCTTGCGTGGAGCCATCCTGTTTTCCGACGATCAAGGGCGCAGCTGGAGTCAGGCGCAGGTTCCGGTAAGTGTGGATCTGGTCGCTGTTGCTTTTGCCAATGCGACCCAAGGGTGGGCCGTAGGGCACGGTGGGGTGATTCTGCACAGCGATGATGCTGGAGCCACCTGGCAGAAACAGCTCGATGGCCTGCAGGCCAGCCAGCTGGCCATCGATTTCTATACCGCGAGCGCCGCTCGAGTGGCGGACGCAGCGGGTTACCTGGAGAAGGAGAAGCGGCTGGCGGTCGATCATGAGACCCAACCATTTCTCGACGTTTACTTTGCCGACGAGCTTCACGGTTATGTGGTCGGCACCTTCAATCGCATCTTCGCTACCGAGGATGGTGGGCGTAGCTGGCTTCCGCAGATGCATCTGACCAATAACCCACAGGAGTGGCACTTCTACGCTGTCACGGGACGCAATGGCCAGCTGTACCTGTCTGGAGAGCAGGGCCATGTCTGGCGTCGCGATGCACAGAGCGAGCATTTCGTCTCGATAGATACACCCTACAACGGCACCTTGTTCGGCGTTACTGCGACCGAGGGCGAGGTCTATGCCTATGGGATGCGCGGTAGCTTCTTCCGCAGCGCGGATCAGGGGCAAAGCTGGAGTCGCACCACGTTGCCACTGGGCAGCAATCTGATGCGGGTACTGCCGCTCGGCGCGCAGCGTCTACTTGTAGTCGCGCAGAGTGGAGAGGCGCTGTTGAGTGACGACGGAGCCCAGATTTTCAAGCCGCTGCGTCTGAGCCAGCCGATGCCTTACTACGGTGCCGTTCTGCTGGGCGACAGCCGCCTGGCGCTTGTCGGTGCCTTGGGGATCAGGGTCGAAGACCTCTGATCGCTGCCTCTACAACAATGAGAAGAACCTGATGATCGACAGCAAGCATGAAGGCGCGGGACTGATGAGCGTCATCCGTGATCCCGCGCTATTCAACCGGCTTTCCGGCAACTTTTTCGAGCGCCTGATCTTCAACCATCGGCTGCTCATCATTGCCTTTTGCGTCATCGCCACGCTGCTCTCAGCCTGGCAGGCACGTAACCTGACGGTGACCACCAGCTTCGACAAGATGCTGCCGCACAGTCATCCCTTCATTCGCAACTTTCTGGACAACCGCGAGCAGCTGCGCGGGCTCGGCGACTCCGTGCGCTTTGTGGTCGAGAACCGCAAGGGCGACGTGTTCGATGCCGAATACTTGAAGACGCTCGGCCAGATGAACGATGAACTCTTCCGTATCCCGGGCGTAGACAGGACCTGGGTCAAGTCGATCTGGACGCCTGTGGTGCGCTGGACCGAGGTCACCGAGGAGGGGTTTGTCGGCGGTCCTGTGATGCCGGGCAACTTCGATGGTTCTCCCGAGACTATCGAACAACTGCGTTTGAACATCGCCCGTGCGGGGGTGGTGGGCAGTCTTATCTCCACCGACTATCACTCCAGCATGATCGAGATCCCATTGCTGGCGACCGTGGACGGCCAGCCGCTGAGTTACCAGGACTTGTCCGAGGCCCTCGAACGCATTCGCGTCAAGTACGAGGGGGCTGATCTCGGCATCTACATCACCGGATTCGCCAAAATCTCCGGTGACATGATCGATGGCATCTACAAGGTTATGCTGTTCTTCATTGTCGCCGCGTTGGTGGCGGCGCTGATCATCTACTTCCACACCCGCTGTGTTCGCAGCACCGCCCTGGTGCTGCTCTGTTCGGTTATTGCGGTGCTTTGGCAGCAGGGGCTGGTGATCGCCTTCGGTGGTGTCCTGGACGCTTTCACCATCCTGATTCCCTTCCTGATATTTGCCATTGGCGTATCCCACGGCCTTCAGAAAATGAACGGCATTGCGCAGGATATCGCCCGTGGTACCCACCCCTGGGTCGCTGCCCGTTATACCTTCCGTCGCTTGTTCCTGCCGGGGCTGATCGCGCTGATTGCCGATGGCGTCGGTTTTGCCGTGCTGGTATTGGTGGATATTCCGATCATCCGCGAGTTGGCACTGTCGGCTAGTCTCGGTTTCGCCATGCTGGTGGTCACCAACTTGATCCTGCTGCCGGTGCTGCTGTCGTTTACCGGTATCAGCCAGGAAGCGGCGCGTCGACACATCATCGAGCACGATACGACTATCCATAAGCTGGGCATCGATCGGGTTTGGAACAGCCTCGACCGTTTCACCGAGCGCCGCTGGGCTGTCCTGGCGATTGCCGTGGCGCTGGGCCTTACGGTGTTGGCGTTGGTAGAGCGCAGCAAACTGCAGGTGGGCGATCTGCACGCCGGCAGTCCTGAGCTACGTCCCGACTCGCGTTACAACCTCGATAACGCCTTCATTACTTCGAGGTTCGGCGTCTCCAGCGATGTGTTTGCAGTCATGATAAAGACTCCCGCAGACCAGTGTGGCTCGTACGAGGCTCTCACCGAGGCTGACCGACTTGCCCGGCAGCTGTCCCAAGTACCTGGCGTCCAGGCCACCGCCTCGCTGGCCGATACGGTACGAGCCTACACCTCTGGTGGTTTCGAAGGCAGTCCTAAGTGGTTCACGATCAGCGACAATAAGGGGGTTCTCTGGCCGCAGGTCAATAATGCCTTGGTGTGGAATTCCCAGTTCCTCAACAGCGAGTGCTCACTGATGCCTGTTTTGGCCTACCTTTCAGACCATAAAGCCGCCACGCTGGATGCTGTGCTGAAGGTGGCAAGCGAGTTCGCGGAACAACACAGTGTGAAGGACCGCCAGTTCTTGCTGGCTGCCGGCAGTGCGGGCATCGAGGCGGCGACCAACATCGTTGTGAAAAGTGTGCAGTTGGAAATGTTGCTGGCCGTCTATTTCGCCGTTGCCTTGCTGTGCCTGATGACCTTCCGCAGCTGGCGTGCTGTAGTGGTGGCCCTCCTACCGCTGGTGCTCACTTCCCTGCTGGCCGAAGCGCTCATGGTGCAGTTGAACATCGGCCTTAAGGTTGCCACCTTGCCAGTGGTTGCACTCGGCGTTGGCGTCGGGGTGGACTACGCCCTGTATCTGCTCAGCGTCCAGTTGGAAGGCCAGCGTATGGGACTTTCCCTGCAGCAGGCATACCGTCGGGCCATTCAATTTACTGGCAAGATGGTAGCCCTGGTCGGCGTCACCTTGGCGGTAGGTGTAGTCACCTGGGTATGGTCACCGATCAAATTCCAGGCCGATATGGGGATCCTGCTGGCGTTTATGTTCCTCTGGAACATGCTGGCTGCGCTGGTGCTGATTCCCGCGCTGTCGCACTTTTTGCTTAATGGCCGGCATTTTCATGTAGCCCAGGCGAAGGCTTTTGCCGAGCAAGGCAATTCTATGGGAAGGCTTCAGGCGACAGGTCATTCGACCCGTGCTGAGAGTGTGAGGGCATCTGTCTGACGTTTCCTGCACCTATGCTGTGGCGATGCAGCAGGGGTGCGCAAGTCCGTTTACGCGCATCGACACGAGCTAGTCTGGTGCATGCGCGTAGCGAGATCGTCCGTCAGGGCAGAAGGGCAAGGTCGATACGGCAGACCGTAACCTAAGGTTCTGCCGCCGCTCGCGGGCAACCCACCCATGTCGAGAAAATTTGATGCGCTGACGAGGTAGGGGGAGCGAGCGGGGGGAAGTGCGGTTTACTCAGTCGTACCGGGTTTGTGAAACAGTACGGTTTCGGTGAATTCCACGACCTTTTCGCCACGCTGGTTTTTGGTAACGTGCAGCAGGTCGAGAATGGTAAAGCCGCTACTGCTGATGGCTTTGATCTTGGCTTCGCCTTCTACGTGCAAGGTGTCACCAGGGAATGCGGCGGAATGAATGCGTGCCTGCAGCCCAGTCATGCCTGCAAAGTTGCCCACGGCATGGCCTTCGAGGACGTCGGCGACAACCTTCATCAGAATCGGTGAGACTAAACCCATCGAGTAGGAGATGATCATTGGCCCCGGGGCAAAGCGGTTCTGGTGGGCGCCGGACATGTTGGCCTTCAGGTATTCCATGTCGATGAAATAGGGCTCATGAAAGCCCGTGAGGTTGACGAAATTGACGATGTCGGTCTCGGTGATGGTGCGCCGATGGGTGACAAACTTATGGGTGGGAAACTCTGCTGCATTGGTTTCGGACATCGATGGTGCTCCTTCGCTGTTTCAATAAAGGTCCGCAACGCCCATGCGTAGCGGCCTGGCAGCTATTGTGGAAACAGCGGGGAGCGGCGGTATCGTCGCATCCGACGAATCTGTGAGGGTGGTCGCGCTCCATGCATGGGGCTGTATGCACCAAGGCTATCAAGCGCAGACCGACGGATGCGCGAAGCGCACCCAACAGCTTTAGATTTTTTCGACCTGATGCACAGTCCACCACAGGATGTTGGGCATCCAGCGCCGCAGTCTCCAGGACATGGCCGTCATCGGTCCGGGAAACACCCACAATTTGTTGCCCTTGAGTACACGCTCAATCTTGTTCAGTACCACTTCGGCGGTAATAGGCGGGAACACGTCGAAGATCTTTGGCCATACCGTCGATTTGGCTTGATCCAGTAGCGGCGTGGCAACGATGGGTGGGCACACGCAGACGATGCGCACTCCGCTGTTGCGGGTCTCGTGGAACAGCACTTCGGTGTAGGCGGTGACTGCATGTTTGGCGGCGTTGTAGGCACCCATGTAGATGATCGGCCAATGACCCGCCATGGAGGCGTAGCTGACGAACTCCCCGCGGCCACGGGCGATCATCTTCGGCAGTGCGGCCTTCGACAGATTGACCATGCCGCCGAAGTTGATCGCCATGATGTTCTGAATGACCTCGCGCGGCTGTTCCATCAGCAGTCCCAGCGGCATGATTGCGGCGGCGTTGGTCAGTCGGGTGATGGGGCCCAGCTCGGTTTCGCAGCGCTCGACCGCTGCTTCCACAGCGCTGGGGTCGGTGATGTCAACTACCAGTTTCAGCAGCCTGGGTGAGGAGCCCAATTGGTTGAGGCCGGCTTCGTTGATGTCCATGGCTGCGACAGCCCAGCCATCGGACAGCGCGCGCTTGGCGCTGAGTTGCCCGAGGCCACTACCGGCACCGGTAATGAACAGAACATTCTGATTCATGGAGCACTCCAGTTTGTTGTTCCCGGTTATCCGCCGCCGGGTTTTGTTTGGGTTATTTTCAATCTTCACGGCGGGTTACCTGTCGTCGTTTCCGACGAGATAGGGCCTCGGCCAGCCCATCGCTTTTTATCGTCATCACTTTCGAGGCTTCCGGACGCCCGCTGGCACCGGCCTGCATCGCCGCCGGCGAGCTGGCGCAGCGACGAGCTAACTCAATGAATCGGTTAGCAATTTTTCATCGTGCCGATCCACTTTTGGAAATCCATGGGGGATTGCTTGTAAGCGCCGTCCTTGAGCGATTATGCCCCTGGTCGGAGAATTTTCTTTACCCGCTGCAAAACCGTCGGAACCGACGAGTTGACCCAGACACCTCGCGCAGACTCTGAGCGCCCTCAGAAATCAGCAGAGGGCGTGAAAAATATGAGCAGGGTGGAAGAAGTCAAAAGACAGGCTGTGCGCCTGATGGCGGATAAGGGTTTCGAGGCCATGTCGTTGCGCCAGCTCGCGGCGGCGCTCGGGGTGCGCTCCGGTTCGGTGTACACCCACTACGAAAGTAAAGGTCAACTGCTCTTGGATGTGCACTGCGAGTTCTTGGAAGACCTACTTTCTACCTGGTTGGAACAACGCCCAAAGCGCTTGGACAGTGTGCGGATGCTGCAACGCTTTGTGAGCGTCTACGTCAGCTTTCATTACGCAAGGCGGGCTGAAAGCCGCATCGTTCAGCTGGATTTTCGTAGCCTTGATGAAGCGGGTAGGGCGCAGGTCAGCGAACTGAGATCGCAGTATGACGCTGAGTTGGAAACGATCCTGCAGACAGGTGAACAGCGAGGTTTTTTTCAGTTTGAGGACCTGCGTAACACGTGCTTGGCAATGTTCTGCGTGTTGCAGGGTGTTTGCGCTGGCGAGGCATTGCCCGAAGCGCGTGCCCTGGAGGTGTGTCTATCCAGCATTTCGCGGCTTGCCGGCATCCCTGCGCCACCTCAATCCCGCCTGCATGGCGAACTGTATGTCACGGGCCGAGTTGCCACCGCGCTTAAGGCCTCCATCTCCCAGGATCAAAAGCATCGAGGCTGAAGTCTCCGTACAGGGAATGCGCTTTGTCGTGGGAGGGATGGGCGGTATTCCGATTCCGCCTCGACCCGCAAAGGTCGATTGACCAATGGTTCGAACGAAATTCGTCCAAAACGACGATTGGACGCGCGCCCTCCATCCCTAAAGTACGAAGCGTTGAAACCAGTGGCGACGAAATTCGCGTGACGGCCAACGCCAGGGTCTTCGAGCCCAACCTGCGCGCCGAAACAGTCTGGCGCGCCGCGAATCAGTCGGCCTGCGCATGGCCCGCAAAAAAAAGTGGTGTTGGTCAACAACGACAAAGCCCTCAACACCCGTTCATTCCTGATTTGAGTGCCCTTTGATGAGCCAGCCTGAACTGTTGATCACCTCCGGCGCCGTGCTGCTGAGCTTGCATGGCGGCGTTGCCCACTTGCACCTGAATCGCCCGGACGCCGCCAATGGTCTGGATATTCCCACTCTGCAAGACCTTATCGCGGCGCTGATGTGCTGCCATGGCGAGCGGCGTGTTCGGGTGGTATTGCTCACCGGGGCGGGCGCGAACTTCTGCGCTGGTGGCGATGTGCATACCTTTGTCGGCAAGGGTGACGATTTACCGGAGTACATCCGCCAAGCCACGGTGTATTTGCAGGCTGCCATCAGCGCCATGATCCATTTGGATGCACCGGTAATTGCCGCTGTGCAGGGCTTTGCCGCGGGTGGCGGCGGCATGGGGCTGGTGTGTGCGGCAGATGTGGTGATCGCGGGTGAGTCAGCCAAGTTTCTTGCCGGAGCCACTCGCGTGGCCATGGCGCCGGACGCTGGTTTGTCGGTGACCTTGCCGCGCCTGGTAGGACCACGCAAAGCCACTGAAATGTTGCTCATGAACCCGGTGGTGAAAGCCCCGGAAGCGCTCGCAATGGGCTTGATCAACCAAGTCGTCGCAGATGCTGAGTTGCAGACTACCGCCATGGCCTACGCCCAGCAGATGACCGAGGCCGCTCCCCTGGCTTTGGCCGCGACTAAACGTTTGCTGTGGGCGGGCATTGGTCTTGGCGTCGATGCCGCGATGCCGGAAGAAAGCCGTACCGTTGCCGAGCTGTGCCGCACCCGTGATGTGCGTGAAGGGCTGGCGGCGGTGATCGAAAAGCGCGCCGCGCAGTTCGAGGGCCAATGACCATGCGTGCATTGACCGGTCAACGGGCTTTTGTCACCGGCGGTTCCAAAGGTATTGGCGAAGCCATCGTTCGGCGTCTGGCAGCCGAGGGCGCCAAGGTCGTGATTGCCGCGCAGGATATGATCAGCGCCGAGCGGCTGGCCGATGAAGTGGGCGGCCTGGCCGTTCGCCTGGATGTCACCGACCTGCTCGAAGTAGAGCGTGTGGTGACCATGCTAGGTCCATTCGAAATTTTGGTTAACAACGCTGGCTATGACCAGCATGACTTCTTCACCAAAACCACGGTGGAGCAGTGGCGCTACTTGTTGGCGGTCAACCTCGAAGGCGTATTTGCCTCAACCCACGCCGCGCTACCGGCGATGCAGGCGGCCGGCTACGGGCGAATCATTAATGTCGGGTCAGAGGCTGGCCGTCAGGGCTCCAAAGGTGGTGCCGTGTATGCCGCTGCCAAGGGCGGCGTGATCGCCTTCAGTAAATCCATTGCCCGGGAAAATGCCCGTTATGGCATCACTGTCAATGTGGTCGCGCCAGGACCAGTGGATACGCCTTTGCTGCGCAAAGCCCTCGACCGTGGCGGTGAAAAATTGTTGGCGGCCATGGAGGCCTCCACCCTGGTGGGGCGCTTGGGCGAGCCGGATGAAGTGGCAGCTGCCGTGGTGTTTCTCGCCAGTCGTGACGCCAGTTTTATTACCGGCGAAACCCTTGGTGTCTCTGGTGGGATGGGTTGCTGATGCGCGGTCAAAACGAGGCGGTGGAACGGGTAATTGCCCGCATCCAGACCGTGTACGGCCGCTGGCGTCGGCACACGCCGATTGAAACCTTGCGCCGCGATTGGGATGACTTGTTTTGGGCCGATAAGCTGACGTGTGAAACCCAAGACGCCAGCGCCAACGGTGTGCCGGTGCGCTGGATCAAAACGCCCGGTGCCGCCGAGCAGCAGGTGTTGATTTATCTGCATGGCGGCGGATTCAAAATGGGCTCGCTCACCTCTCACCATGACCTGATGGTGCGCCTTTCTGTGGCCGCGGGTTGCAGGATCCTGGGTGTCGATTATCGCCTGCTGCCTGAGCATGGTTTTCCCGAACCCCTGCTTGATGTACTTGCGGTCTACGACTGGTTGGTCGCCCAGGGTTTTGAACCCGATCAACTGGCCATCGCGGGGGATTCCGCGGGTGGTGGGTTGGCCGCCGCGGCCTTGCTGGCCCTACGCGACAAAGGCCGCCCGTTGCCGGCCGCCGCTGTGTTGCTGTCGGCCTGGACCGACCTCAGCGCCAGTGGCGAAAGCTACCTGACCCGGGCCGAGTCTGACCCCATTCACCAACGCCCAATGATTGTTGCCCTGGCCGCGCAGTATCTGGGGAAGGACGGCGATCCGTTCGACCCTTTGGCTTCGCCGCTGCACGGCGATCTGACCGGTTTGCCGCCGTTGCTGCTCCAAGTCGGCGACTGCGAAACCGGTCTGGACGACAGCACTCTGTTTGCCGCCAAGGCCCGCGCAGCTGGGGTTGCGGTTGAGTTGCAGGTATGGCCGCAAATGTTCCACGTTTTCCAACAATTCGCCGCCGAGCTGGCGGAAGCACGCGAGGCCATCGCTTGCATCGGTGCGTTTTTACGCAAGCACTGGAACCTAAAATGAGGACTGCACTGTGAGTATCGGTATCACCGGATTCGGCGCCTATATCCCGCGCCTGCGTTTGAGCCGGCAAGCCGTGGTAGCGGCCAATGCCTGGTACGCCCCCGAGCTGAAAGGCAAAGCCCGTGGCCATCGCGCCATGGCCAACTGGGATGAGGACAGCATTACCATGGCGGTCGCGGCTGCACGCGATGCCTTGGGCGGACAGGACCTGCAGGGCCGAGTGCGCGAGGTGATTCTCGCTTCGTGCACCCTGCCGTTTGCCGAGCGCCTCAACGCGGCAGTGGTTGCCGAAGCGCTAAACCTGGGTGAGTACACTGGCGCCAGTGACGTCACCGGCTCGCAGTGCGCGGCCCTGGCCGGTTTTTCCCAAGCCTTGGCCAGTGCCGCTAGCGCCCCAGGCACTGTGTTGCTGACAGCCGCCGACAACCGCCGCACCCGCGCCGCCAGCGCCCAGGAGCTGGATTACGGTGATGGCGCTGCCGCGCTGTTGTTCGGTCGTGAACAGGTGATCGCAGAAGTGCTCGGCCAGGCGGCGTCGAGCGTCGACTTTATCGACCACTTCCGCCTCACTGGCCGCGAGATCGATTATTTCGGCGAAGAGCGTTGGGTGCGTGATGAAGGCGTTAGTCGCTGCATGCCCCAGGTGATCAAACGCGCCCTGAGCGACAGCGGCGTGGACGCCGAAGCGGTGGCACATTTCATCTTCCCCACCTCGCTGGCGAAGATGGATGCGCAACTGGCCCAGGCCTGTGGCGTTCCTGCCGAAGCGGTGGTCGATGGCCTGGCGGCAGAAGTGGGTAACACTGGCGTCGGCCATGGCCTGTTGCTGCTGGCCAATGTCCTGGAAAGTGCCGAGCCGGGGCAGGTGATCGTGCTCGCCCAATTTGGCAGCGGTGCCCGCGCTGTGGTACTGCGGGTGACCGATGAAATCAAACACTTCACCGCTCGCCGTGGCGTGTCCGGCTGGCTGGCCCGTGGCCGTGAAGAGCTCAGTTATACGCGCTTTCTCACCTACAAGGGCCAGTTGCAACTGGAGCGCGGTGTGCGCGGTGAGCAAGACAAAAAGACCGCGCTGAGCACAGCCTACCGCCATCGTCGCGCCATTCTCGGCCTGGTGGCCGGGCGTTGCCGTGTGAGTGGTGACGTGCATTTCCCACCCTCACGGCTGACCTACACCCCCGATGCCGCCGCCCTGGATACGCAGGACGCCCATCCCCTGGCTGACCGCCTTGGCCGGGTGCTGAGCTGGTCCGCCGAGTCACTGTCGTCCTATATGGCGCCGCCCCATCACTACGGGCAAATCGACTTCGAGGGGGGCGGTCGCATCCTGATGGAATTCACCGACGTCGCCAAGGGCGAAGTGCAGACCGCGCTCGAGGTGGAGATGGTCTTTCGCATCAAAGACATCGACGACCTGCGCGGTTTCAAGCGCTACTTTTGGAAAGCCACCCCCGTTCACACCCCCGCGCCGCAAGCGCCGTTGGAGTAATTCGTCATGCCCATTGGTATCAAAGACAAAGTTGCGATTCTCGGCATGGGCTGCTGCCGCTTCGGCGAACGCTGGGACGCCAGCCCGGAAGATTTGATGGTCGAGGCTTACAGTGAGGCCATGGCTGATGCAGGCATCTCCCCGGAGCAAATCGACGCCGCCTGGTTCTCCACCCACATGGAAGATGTGGGCACCGGCCGTGGCGGTACACCGATGAGCATTGCCCTGCGGTTGCCGAACATTGGCGTAACCCGAGTAGAGAACTTCTGTGCCGGCGGTTCGGAAGCCATTCGCGCGGCGGTGTATGCGGTGGCCTCTGGCGCCTGCGATATCGCCTTGGCCCTGGGCGTGGAAAAGCTGAAAGACACCGGCTACGGTGGCCTGCCGGTCGCAACAGTCGGTACCTATATTCCGCAGTGGTACCCCAGCGCCGTGGCCCCGGCCAATTTCGCTCAACTGGCCTCGGCTTACCAGGCGCGTTTTAACGTTGACCCGCAGCTACTCAAACGGGCCATCGCCCATGTGTCGGTCAAAAGCCACGCCAACGGTGCCAAAAACCCCAAGGCGCACCTGCGCAAAATCATCACTGAAGAGCAGTGCCTGAAGGCGCCGATCATCGCTGAGCCCCTGGGCTTGTTTGATTGCTGTGGGGTTTCCGATGGGGCAGCGGCAGTGATCGTCACCCGCCCGGACATTGCCAGGGCCATGGGCAAGACCGATCTGGTGACCTTCAAGGCCCTGCAAGTGGCAGTCTCCAATGGCTGGGAAATGCAGGGCAATGGCTGGGATGGCAGCTATGTGCACACCACCCGCATTGCCGCCAGGAAAGCCTACGCCGAAGCCGGCATCACCCGGCCACGTGAACAGATCAGTCTGACTGAGGTGCACGACTGCTTCTCCATCACCGAGTTGGTGACCATGGAGGATCTGTTCCTCTCTGAGCCAGGTATGGCGGTGCGCGACGTACTGGATGGCGACTTCGACGCTGAAGGCCGAGTGCCTTGCCAGATTGACGGCGGTCTCAAGTGCTTCGGTCACCCGGTCGGCGCCAGCGGGATCCGCATGCTCTACGAAATCTACTTGCAGCTACAGGGGCGCGCCGGTCCGCGACAGTTGCCAGACCCGCGTACCGGGTTGATTCACAACCTTGGCGGGCAGCCATCACAGAACGTTTGCTCGATTTCCATCATTGGTAGAGAAGAAGACTGATGGCCATCCTGATTGATGATCCCGCCCCCGGCGTCCGGCGGTTGCTGATTAACCGTCCCGAGAAGCGCAATGCGATAAACCATGACGTACGCCAGTCACTCATCGATGCGTTGACTGAGGCGCGTGAGCAGGCGGCTTGTCGAGCCATTATCTTGGGAGGCGTTGGAGGGATGTTTTCCGCTGGTGGCGACATCGCGACCATGGCCGATCTGGACGAGTCCGGTGCGCGTGAGCGAATGCAGCACATCCATCAGCTCTGCCGTTTGTTGGGGCAATTCCCGATGCCTGTCATATCGGCAGTAGAAGGCATCTGTGCAGGAGCGGGAGTTGGACTGGCGTTGCTGGGAGACGTTGTGCTCGCCGGCACCAAGACTCGGTTTCTGTTCCCTTTTCTGAAGCTGGGTCTCTCTCCCGATTGGGGATTGCTGCGAACACTACCTGCCCGAGTGGGTGTCGCCGAAGCAAAGCGCATGCTGACCCACGGCCAATACATATCCGCCGAGGAGGCCGTCGTCGCGGGTTTGGCGGATGAATGTGTTGGTCTAAATGTGATGGACTCAGCAGTCAGCCTGGCGTGCAGGATGAGTCGTTTACCGCGCGACGCGTTTTCTCGAATGAAAAATCGCCTGGATCACCCGTCGGCGAGCTTGGCCGAAGAGCTGCAGCGCGAGGAAGACGACCAGGCGGTGCTGTTGCTCGGTGCCGATTTTCGCGAAGGTTTTGCCGCTTTTGCAGAGAAGCGCGAGCCGCAGTTCACCAGCACCGTGGACTACCTCGTATGAGCACACCGGTGGTGGTAGAGCGCAATGGCGCGGTGGCTATCTTGCGGCTGAACCGTGTTGAAAAGCGCAATGCACTGGACCTCAGCATGCGTGTCGCCATCGCCAGCGCCATGCAGGAACTGGAGCGTGACAACGGTGTGGCGGTGATCGTGATTACCGGCGGTGATAGCGTGTTCGCCGCTGGCGCCGATCTCAATCTGCTGGTGGATAAAGACGCCCAACAAGTGGCGGAGCTGGACCTGGGCCAGTACTGGGCGCCTGTGGCGAAAAGCCAGAAGCCGCTGATTGCGGCGGTCAGCGGCTTTGCCCTGGGGGCGGGCTGCGAGTTGGCGATGATGTGCGACATCCTGGTCGCCGACAACTCGGCGCGCTTCGGTCAGCCCGAAGCGAGGGTGGGCATTATGCCCGGCGCTGGCGGTACTCAGCGTTTGCTGCGTGCCGTGGGTAAACCAGTGGCCAGCCTGATGCTGTTGGCCGGTGAACTGCTCAGCGCCGAGCGCGCTAGCCAGTTGGGTTTGGTCAGCGAGTTGGTGACGGAGGGCAGCGCCTTGGCGCGCGCCATCGTCCTCGCCCAAGCCACGGCAACCATGCCGCCCAAGGCCTTGCGAGCAATCAAACGGGTGTTGGCACTGGGCGCCGATCAATCGCTGGACCTTGCACTGGCCTTGGAAAACCGCGAATTCCTACTGCTGTTCGACACGCAGGACAAAACCGAAGGCATGCGTGCATTCCTTGATAAACGCCCGCCGCGTTACACGGGAAACTAAATATGAGTATCCACAGTATCGCCGTGATCGGCGCCGGCACCATGGGCCGCGGAATCGTTCAGTTATTCGCCCAAGCCGGCCATTCGGTGCGTTGTTATGACGCTGTCGAGGGCGCCGCGCAGAGCGCCATCGAGTTTGTCCGTGACCTGATCGACAGGGCTGTTAGCAAAGAACGTTACAGCCGCGAGCAAGGCGACGCGATTATCGCGCGCATGTCCGCCTGCACACACATCGAAGACTTGGCCGGTTGCGACTTGGCTATTGAAGCGGTGGTGGAGGACCTCGGTATCAAGCGTGAGTTGTTCCGTGCCCTGGAAGCGGTGCTGGGTGATACGGCGATTCTGGCCAGCAATACGTCTTCGCTAATGATCGCTGATATCGCTGCCGGTTGCCGCCGTCCCGAACGCGTGGCCGGACTGCACTTTTTCAACCCGGTACCCTTGATGAAGGTCGCCGAAGTCATCGCCGCTGTGCGTACTGCGCCCGCCACAGTCGCTGCCTTGCAGTCAGTGGTAGTGGGGGCGGGTCACCGCGCGGTGGTGGCCGAAGACCAGCCGGGATTTCTGGTTAACCATGCCGGCCGTGGGCTATACACCGAAGGCTTGCGCATCCTCGAGGAGCAGGTGGCCTCGGTACAGGACATCGACACTTTGATGCGCGAAGCCGGTGGCTTTCGCATGGGCCCATTTGAGCTGCTCGACCTTACGGGGCTGGATGTGTCCGGCAAGGTGATGGAGTCCATCTACCAGCAGTTTTACCAAGAGCCGCGTTTTCGTCCATCGCCACTGGTCGCGCCGCGCCTGGGTGCTGGCCTCTATGGACGCAAGACGGGTGAAGGCTGGTATCGCTACTGCGACAACCTCAAAAAACAGGTGGCACCTGCTCGGCCTGTTCCTGCGCTCAACCACGAGTTGTTGGTCTGGGTGGACCCGGCTGCCGACGACTACGAACGCCTGCAAGGTCTGGTGTTGGAGGTCGGCATGATGCTGCACCATCTGCCTGATGAGGCGGATATATCGCTGGTGCAGTTCTGGGGCGATGACGTCTCGCGTTACTGCGCCGTGCACGGTCTCGACCCCACCCGAACGGTGGCCGTGGACCCACTACCTGGCCTGGAAAACCACCGTACCCTGATGCTCAGCAGCGTCACCCGTCCAGAGGTGCGCGATGCCGCCTGGGCGATGCTGGCCGCACAAGACACACCAGTGACGGTGATCAACGACAGCTGCGGGTTCGTTGTCCAGCGAGTGTTGGCGACTATCGTCAATATCGCTGCCGATATTGTTCAACGGGGTATCGCCAGCGTCGCTGACATCGAAGATGCGGTGCGCCTTGGTCTGGGTTACCCACAAGGACCGCTAAGCCTTGGCGATGCCATTGGTGGCAAGCGGGTGATGAACATTCTTACTCGCATGCATGAGCTCAGCGGTGACCCGCGTTACCGCCCCAGCCCCTGGTTGGCCCGGCGCGCGGCATTGGGGCTCTCGTTACTCACAGCAGAGACAGCGCGCGATGACTGAAATTGATATCGACTACTTGCGTGGCTGGGTAGGCCGCGAGCGTGTGCGTGAAGAGCTGTTGGCGCCGTTCGCCGTCCAGGCGCTGAGCGCTACGCTGGATCGCGAACAGGTGCCTATGCAAGGCGAGACGCTGCCACCTACCTGGCAATGGCTGTACTTCAATGACTGCGCCCAGCGTACCAACCTGGGGGCTGACGGCCATGGCAGAACCGGAGGCTTCCTGCCACCGGTGCCCTTGCCTCGACGTATGTGGGCGTCGGGTGAGTTCATGTGTGAGCGGCCATTGCGCATCGGCGAACTGGCCGAACAGCGCTCGGTGGTCACTTCTGTTGAGCTGAAGGAGGGAAAAACCGGGGCCCTGGTGTTTGTCAGCCTGGAACATCAGATCAGCCAGCAGGGACGACGCTGTCTTGTGGAGAAACAACACTTGGTCTACCGGGAAATGGCCAACGGCCCCAGCCCCTCGCTGCCCGGCGAGCCCGCGCCAGATGAAGCGGATGTTAAGCAGCCATTTCAACCTGACCCGGTACTGCTCTTTCGCTACAGCGCGCTGACCTTCAACGGTCACCGCATTCACTACGATCGCGACTACGCCACGCGGCAGGAGCATTATCCGGCGCTGGTGGTACATGGCCCATTGTTGGCGACCTTACTGGCCGAGCAGGTGACGATACAAATGCCCGAGGTACGGGTAAGCAGTTTTGGTTTTCGCGCTGTGCGCCCGGTGTTCGACACTGACCATTTATTGCTGTGCAGCAAACGCAGTGGCGATCGTGTTGATCTGTGGACGCAGAACCAGGATGGCTTTGTCACCATGATCGCCACCGCCAACGTGGAGGTGCCGCAATGAGTCGTGCGTTCCCAATGTGGCGCTCGCTGCTGTTTGTTCCCGCACATATTGGCAAGTTCACTGAAAAAGCCCATGAGCGAAACGCTGATGCCTGCATCCTAGACCTCGAAGACAGTGTTGCTCCCGGGCAAAAGACACAAGCTCGCGACGCTGCCAGCAGCGCCGCACAGAACATCTCCAACCATGGCCTGGATGTATTGGTGCGTATCAATACGCTCGATAGCGGCGGGGTGTTGGATTTGCAGGCAATTGTCAGCCCAGCCGTTTGTGCCGTGGTGCTGCCCAAAGTGGCCTCTGCCGAGGTGGTGCGCCACGTGGCCTTGCAACTGGACCATTTGGAAACCGAGCGCGGTATGGTCGTGGGACAAACGCTGATCCTCGCGCAGATCGAAGACGTAGCGGCGTTGCCCTTACTGGATGAAATTGCCACGGCCTCGCCACGGCTGATGGGCATGAGCCTGGGCCCGGAAGATTTTTCCGTGTCCGCGGGAATGGAACCTGTGCCGGAAACGTTACTGTGGCCCAACCAGCAAGTGGCCTTTGCCTGCCGCCGCGCAGGAATTCTGCCCTTTGGTTTTCCAGGCTCGATTGCCGACTTCAGTGACATCCCACGTTTTCGTCAGGCCCTCGTACTGGGGCGGCAGTTGGGAATGATCGGCGCCTTCTGCATTCACCCTGAACAAGTGGCAGTGCTTAACGAGGTGTTTTCTCCTGGCGATGCCGAGGTTGAATACTCCGTCGCTCTGCTGGCTGAGTATGCCTGTGCCGAAGCCGAGGGGCGAGGCGCCTTCGCCTTCCGCGGCAAGATGATCGATGCGCCGATCGTCGCCCGTGCTCGAGAGCTGCTGACCCGCCACATGTCTGCCATTCACTGCCAACGACTGCCAGCTAAATAATGTTTGGAGTTCGACCTATGCTGCCAATTACCGCTACCAACGATTTGCTGGGCCTGCTGTTACAGTTGCGCGGCGTACTGGAGCAGGCCACCAGTGCCTTGGCTTCACGCTGCACCAAGGGCCAGCAACTGGATGCTGACCTGCTGGACCTGATGCAAGTACCGACTTTCGAACTCGCTTGGGCCAGTGCCGAATTGTTGGCCGCCGAGCGTTCATTGCAGGCCATTGATGCCGGTACTAGCGCGGTGGATCGACGCCTGATTTTGGTGTTTGCTGTGGAGGCCATCACCTTGGTGCACGGTCGTTTGGAGGCTATTTGTGTCGAGCTGGATCTGGCCGATGGTGCCCTGCATGCCATCGCTGCCGACCCTAGACTGCGTGCATTACGTCGTAGTGTTTTATCGAGTGCTGCCCTGCATGACAGTGCGCGTTTAATGGCAGAACGTCCGGAGCAGATCGGTCAGGTGGCGATGGGGGACGAACTGTCGATGATTGAGGATCAGTTCCGCCGCTTCGCTGCTGACACCGTGGCACCACTTGCCGAGCACATTCATCGCGAAGACCTCACCATCCCCGACAGCTTGCTGGCAGCCTTGCGCGATATGGGCGTCTTCGGGCTGTCCATTCCCGAGCAGTACGGAGGCAGCGCTCCAGACGATCAGGAGGATCCGTTAACCATGATTGTGGTCACCGAGGCCCTGTCTCAGGCTTCACTGGCTGCAGCAGGCAGCCTGATCACTCGTCCGGAAATTCTCTCGAGAGCGCTACTGAGCGGCGGCACTGAGTCCCAGAAGCAGCATTGGCTTGCGCGACTGGCTGTGGGAGAGCCGTTGTGCGCGATTGCAATTACCGAACCTGATTATGGTTCCGATGTGGCCAACCTGACCCTGCGAGGAACTCCCTGCGAGGGCGGCTGGCGCCTGAATGGAGCGAAAACCTGGTGTACCTTTGCCGGAAAGGCAGGGGTGCTGATGGTGGTCGCCCGTACTCATCCCGACAAAAAATTGGGGCACCGCGGCCTCAGTTTGTTGTTGGCGGAGAAGCCCAGCTACGACGGCCACGACTTTGATTTCCGCCAGCCTGGGGGAGGGCGCCTTACCGGGCGGGCAATCCCCACCATCGGCTACCGCGGCATGCATTCGTTCGATCTGTCGTTCGAGGACTTCTTTGTGCCCGACGGTAATGTGATTGGCGAGACTCAGGGCCTGGGCAGAGGTTTCTACTACACCATGGCGGGGATGACAGGCGGGCGTATGCAAACGGCCGGACGGGCCAGCGGCGTGATGCGGGCGGCTCTATTGGCGGGGCTGCAATATGCGACGGAGCGCAAGGTGTTCGGAGCCCCACTGGCGGATTATCCGCTGACCGGCGCCAAGCTGACAAAAATGGCTGCACGTTATGTCGCCAGCCGTTATCTCACCTATTCGGTGGGACGCATGCTGGCTCAGGGCGAGGGCCGAATGGAAGCAAGCCTGGTGAAGTTGTTTGCCTGCCGCAGCGCGGAAATGGTGACGCGCGAATCCCTGCAGATTCACGGCGGCATGGGCTATGCCGAGGAAGTGGCGGTGAGCCGCTACTTTGTTGACGCACGGGTGCTGTCAATTTTTGAGGGCGCCGAAGAAACCCTGGCGTTGAAAGTCATTGGCCGCAGCCTGCTGGAAGCCGCACTGAAAGCCGAGGTCGCCTGATGAGCGAGGCAATTCTCAAGGGCATGCGCGTAATTGAGGTATCGGCCTTTGTCGCCGCTCCGCTAGGTGGCATGACCCTGGCGCAGATGGGGGCCGATGTGATCCGCGTCGACGGTCTCGACGGCGGCCTGGACTATCGCCGCTGGCCGGTCACCGACGACGACACCAGCTTGTTCTGGGCCGGGCTCAATAAAGGCAAACGTTCGGTGGCCATTGATATCAACAAGCCCCAGGGCCGTGAACTGGCCCAGGCGCTGATCACCGCGCCGGGCTTAGACGCCGGCATGCTGCTGACCAATTTTCCACCCCGAGGCTGGTTAGATTATGACACCCTGCGTGCCCAGCGCGCGGACCTGATTCAGTTGACCATTCAGGGCGATCGACATGGCGGCTCGGCGGTTGATTACACGATTAATCCGCGCATTGGTTTGCCCTATCTCACCGGCCCCCAAGACGTCGATGGCGCGGTCAACCATGTGCTGCCAGCCTGGGATTTGATCACTGGGCAAATGGCGGCCGTTGGGCTACTTGCCGCTGAGCGTCAGCGCAGCCGGCAGGGCATTGGTCAGCAGGTGAAGCTGGCTCTGGAAGATGTGGCGCTGGCAGTGATGGGCCATTTGGGCTTTCTTGCCGAAGCCCAGCGCGGCGTACAACGGCAACGCCACGGCAATGACTTGTTCGGCGCCTTTGGCCGCGACTTCGTGACCCGTGACGGGCAGCGCATTATGGTGGTTGGTCTGACCCTCAAACAGTGGCGCAGCCTTTGCGAGGTCACAGCTATCACCGAACAGGTGGAGGCCTTGGGTCGACACCTACAGGTCGATCTAAATCGCGAAGGTGAGCGTTTCCACGCCCGTGAGGCCTTGGCCTCATTGGTCAGCCCCTGGGTGGCGGAGCGCACCCTGGAAGAGATAACCGCCCTCTTTGAAGACCGCGGCGTGTGCTGGAGCCACTACCAGAGCATCAGCACACTGCTTGAAGAAGACCCGTCCTGCTCCGAGCAAAACCCCTTGTTCAAAATGCTGGAGCAACCCGGCATCGGCCAAATACTCACCCCCGGCATGCCCCTGCGTTTCAACGGCCACTACCGCACGCCGCAGCCGGCACCGCAATTGGGGGCTGATACCGAGGCGGTGTTGATGGACGTGCTGGGGTTGAGCAGTAGCGAATTCGGCGCGTTGCATGACCAGGGATTGGTGCGTATCGCACATCGGTAGGGATGTGCCCGCGTCAACGTCGGGCGAGGATAACTGCAGGAGATCCAAACGACCATCTTGCTCATGGTTGTCAGGTCGTGCAGTCGTAAGAGAGCCCCGCCAGTCATCGTCTGTCTTATTTCGCGCGCGTCGCATGCAGACGATGCGCCGAATTGCCGTAGGTATGGCGGCTGATCAAGCAATGGCTTGAGGTGACCACCGGGCTTTTGATAGGGATTGTTGATGCCGGCACCGATTGATTCATGTGCTAACGCAACACTGACCCACCTCCAATCGGCACAAATCCAGCACAGACAGTAGTGCTGGTTTCAGGCTGTTTTCCGAGTGATTTATGGCAGCGACAGCTAATTCTGCTGTCACGCAGAGACAAGCCATGCCTCCCGATCCGGGCATACGATCACCTCCAAGCGAGCACACTTAAAAAAACGCTCGGCGTCGTGAACTTACCTTCCTGCCTCCAATAATTAAAATGGTGAAGTATGTCTTCGAAAAGCCGGATCACCTTGACTTACAAGAAGCCGGATGAACAGAAGGTTCGCTCCTTCAAGGTTCAGTTCGGCGCTGTTAATATTTTCCTCGGATTAGCGTTGGCTGTAGTGGATCACAGTGCTTCGGCTGCAACGATTTATAAAGACGACAACACGAAGCTTGACTTCACGGTACAGGCGATCTACGGGGCGTTTCACAGCAGTGAATCCTATAATCAGGGCGGTCCTATCAAGTCTGGTGCCGCCGGTTGGCAAGAAGGGGTACTCAGGGCTGGGTTTAAAGGCCAGACGCTATTACCTGGGTTATATGACAGTTCGCTCTACGGAGAAACCACTTGGGTGGCTAGCGGTACCTGGGATGGTGGCGATGCTGCGGGATACACGGACGGCTCCGAGCGACGGGCATCAATCGATCGGGCTTATATCGGCTGGCGCTCGGGTAATCTGATGCATGACTGGGGAAAAGATTTTGTCGATCTATCTGTGGGCAGCCAGAAAATTCAGATAGGTGATGGATTCATCATCAACGGGGATGGCTTAAGTGTCGGCAACAATATTGCCGATGGTCAATTGGATAGAGGTGGCGCCTATTACCTCACCCCGCGCAATGCTTTTCATAATACGGTGAAGCTGCACCTTGGGGCGCAGGATCTATGGCGTGGCGATTTGATTTGGCTGAAATCGGATAATGAGATCAAAGCCAAACCAGAACTCGGGATTGCGGTACTGGAAAGGGGAGATGAGCATGCTACGTTCGGCCTCACTTATATAAAGGGTTTGGGGGTTGACGAAAGCTTGGCGAACAGTTTCAGCGCCCAGAGGGATGGTCTTGAAGTTGTCAGCCTTCGTGGGCAAGGTGACTTCGGTATCAAGGACCTGTTTTTATCGTTCGAATATGCCCATGAGGACAAGTCACAGGGGCAGGAACATGCCTGGTACGCGGAAGGCGCGTGGACCTTCTCCCAGTTACCATGGACGCCTCGCTTGGGCTATCGCTACAGTCGTTACTCCGAAGACTACGACCCCCTCTTCAGTGGTTACAGTCGTGGTTACGGCACTTGGTTTCAAGGCGAAGTCGCCTCTAACTACTCAGGGCCATTTCAGCGAAATGCTGGCATTCATATGGCGGAACTCCAATTGCATCCGACCGCCAATCTGACCTTGGGCGCATTGGCTTACTCGTTTAGAAGTCTGGACAAAAGACAAGGCGACCTGGACGCCAGTGAAGTGGATGCATACCTGGATTGGTCGGTGGGAGAGAACTGGGTTATCAGTCCCTTGGTGGGGCTCTATAAACCTAAGAAAAGTGCAGAACAAGGCGGCTCCCAACTGGGGAACGATAATCTTAACGTCTACAGCCAGTTAGTCGTGGCTTTTCACTTCTAAAAAATGACAGAAAAGGTTCTGAAGAAATGAAAAAAAACTTGAACTGGCTCGCCTCTAGTGCCTTGCTCGTTGTGGCGTGTCTTGTCCCCCAGGCCTTCGCAGCCTCAGCGAAACCCAATATTTTGTTAATTGTTGCCGATGACTTGGGGTATTCAGATCTAGGAGCATTTGGCGGGGAAATTGACACCCCGAATCTGGATGAACTGAGTAAGCACGGTACCTTGCTTCAATCGCTTTATGTTGCCCCCACCTGTTCGCCGACCCGCTCCATGTTGATGTCGGGGACCGACAATCATCTCGCAGGTGTCGGTAATATGGCGGAAATGATGACGCCTCACCTCACACCTGAGCAGATGGGCAAGCCTGGCTACGAGGGTTATCTAAACCAGCGCGTAGCGGCCCTGCCAGAGTTGATGAAGGATGCTGGCTACCAGACCTTCATGGTCGGAAAATGGCACTTGGGTGGCGCTGATGGACTGCGTCCACAGCAGCGTGGGTTCGATAAGTCATATGTCCTTATGGGTGGTGGGGCCGCTCATTTTAAGCAAACGGCACCTATGCAAATAGCGTCAGACGCCCCGGAACCCGTCTACAGGGAGAATGACATCAAGGTAGAGTTGCCAGCGGACTTTTACTCGTCGACCAACTTTACGAACAAGTTGATTGAGTACGTCGATGCTGGCCTGGGAGAAAAAAAGCCCTTCTTTGCCTATGCGGCCTACACCGCCGCGCATTTACCTTCCCAGGCTCCCGACGCCTATCTGCGGAAATATCGGGGACGTTATGACCAAGGTTACGAAGTGACCGCGGCACGCAGAATCGAAAAACTCAAATCTCTTGGCCTGGTCGACGCAAAAGCTACACCAGTTCCGATGCCCAAGGGGGTAAAGCCATGGTCTGCACTCAGTGTCGAAGAGAAAGAATACTCGGCACGGACAATGGAAGCCTACGCAGCAATGGTCGATGCTTTTGACCATGAGATCGGCAGACTTATCAATCACCTCAAGGACAAAGGGCTTTATGACAACACCTTGATCGTGTTCTTGTCCGATAATGGACCAGAAGGTAATGATTGGAGCAAAGATGTTGAAAATGATCAATGGATCCCCAAACACTTTGACGTCTCGTTAAACAATATTGGACGTCCAAACTCTTTCGCTTATGAGGGACCCGCCTGGGGGCAAGTCAGCGCCCAACCATTCAGAATGTTCAAGGCCTATACCAATGAAGGGGGTGTTCGTTCTGCATCGTTCATGCGTCTTCCATTCAATGACAACCCTCAACGCACCGACGCCGTGGTGACTGCCATGGACGTCATGCCAACGATACTTGATGTGGCAGGTATCAAACATCCCGGTACGCAATACCAAGGCAAAACCGTTGAGCCGATGAAGGGGGCGAGTGCTTTATCCATGCTCCAAGGTAAAAGCCACGCAGTGCATGATTCCACCTATACCGTCGGCATTGAATTGATGGGGCGTAATGCTATCCGCAAGGGCAACTGGAAAATCGTTTACTCCTTTGATGATGGCAAGGGTACTTGGGCGCTGTACGACCTGGCGACCGACCGCGGTGAGTTACACGATCTTTCCAGTAAGCACCCAGACAAGTTGAATGAGCTGCTGACTGAGTGGACGCAGTATGTGCGGCAGAACAATGTCATCAGTACGGGGCGTGATACAACCTACCCACGTCGTGACTATTGATACAGAGGGCCTCCCACGTGAAGAGGCCCCATTGATGAGTTATGAAAATGAATGACTACAGGCGTGCTCTGATAGCCGGGGCATTATTGAGCGTGATGGTGACCATTGATGATGTCAGTGCTGAACCTGTTTATTCATCTTTGGGGGACGTATCATCTTGCAAGCAATATTCAGGCTTACCGCCCAAGGATGTACCTATAGAGCAGGTATGGGTGCCGGGGGGCACCTTTACTATGGGTTCCAATACGCACTATCCAGAAGAAGCGCAAGAGCGGAACGTTACGGTGGATGGGTTTTGGATTGATCGGCATGAAGTGACGAATGCGCAATTCCGAGCGTTCGTTGAGGCGACGGGATACAAAACATTGGCTGAGCGCGGGTTAGACCCTAAAGTATTCCCCGGTTTGCCCGATCAGATGTACCGTCCAGGATCAACAGTGTTCGAACCCCCTCGCGATCTGCAGGTCATCAACCTTCAGTGGTGGCACTTTATAGAAGGAGCGGATTGGCAACACCCTAGCGGTCCAGGCAGCTCCATCGACAACATGGATAATCATCCCGTTGTACAAATAGCCTTTGAAGATGCTCAGGCTTACGCGAAGTGGATGAACCGTGCATTACCGACCGAAGCTCAATTTGAGTACGCGGCTAAAGGTGCGAGCAGTACAACCTACCCCTGGGGCAAGAGTCTTCATTTGGACGGGAAGGAGATGGCCAATACCTGGACCGGCGTGTTTCCATTTCAGAATACCGCCACTGATGGTTTCGTCGCGACAGCGCCTGTTGGCTGTTTTCCTCAGAATGCCTACCATCTTTTTGATATGGTGGGTAATGTTTGGGAGTGGGTAATGGATGACTGGACGCCTTATCACTCCATCGAGGAAGAGCCTCATCCGGAAATTGATCTTGAGGACTCGCTCAGCGTCCAAGCGCGAACGCTTCTGCTGGGTACAATCAAAGGGGGATCTTTTCTTTGTTCACCCTCGTACTGCAAACGCTACCGTCCGAGTGCGCGACATGCTCAGGATCGAACCATGGGAACTAATCATATTGGTTTTCGCACGGTGAGCCTTCCTTGAAGACCTGAACGTAATTTGTTGAATGGTTTAGTTGACTTATTTAATACCAGGGTTCGCAATCTTAGTTGCAGTCAGCTATGGCCCAATAAACCCGTTAGAGGCGAGGCATTGATCGCAAGCACAGCGTTCGCGGCTGAGTAGGTAATTGGCGTAAATTACCTCGTGTTTCACCTCCATGCCTCGCAACTGCCCCCCAACTGTGGTCTCCAGGCGATTTCGAAGTCATGAATTTCAGTTATTCGGTATTCGTTTTGGAGCCGACGGCAATTGCGCCCCACGTTGAGCAAAATACTGTGCGGGCGTGCTCCCCAGGGCCTTTTTGAACATTGTGATAAAGGCGTTGACCGAGTTGTAGCCCAGCTCGGTTGCAACGTTCTGCACCTTCGCACCACTGGCCAATTCTCGCAGTGCAACAACAAGGTGCAACTGTTGCCGCCAGCGTCCAAATGTAAGGCCCGTCTCACGAATCATCAATCGAGACAGCGACCTGTCGCTCATCGCCACGCGTTTGGCCCATTCGGCTGACGTACTGCGGTCGGAAGGGTCGAGCGTCAGTGCATCTGCTATCGCACGAATCTTTGGATGGCTGGAGATGGGTAGGTTGAAGCGCTCACGCGGCATTTCGACCAATTCGTCGAGGATCACTCTCGCAAGCCTGGCGGTATGGCCAACTGAAGGATAATCGGCAGGCTCCTGTGCTAGCCGGTCAATCATTTCCCGGATCATTGGGGAGATGGACAGCGTGCAGCAACCCTCGGGTAGTTTCGCCGCTCCGGGGTTCACGAAAAGATAATTGAGCCGAGCATTCGCTGTCGCCCGTGCGCTATGCGGCACGCCGCCCGGAATCCAGACGCCGCAGTAGGGCGGTACGATCCAGATCTCGTTGTCCGCAGTACAAGTGACCGCCCCGTGCAGCGCGAGGATCAGTTGGCCCTTGCGATGCACATGTGTCGGCACTTCCGCTTGGTGATCTGCAAAGTCGAGCTGCCGGGCCACCGCCGGCCGGTCCGTGAGGTCAGGGTCGAAGACGGAAACGGCTGATCGCGTGAGCGGCATACAATTGGCAGTTTTTAGGGATATTTTGGAAGAATACTGAATTTATTTGCGTTTGCAACGCCGCAATAATAGTTCGCATGAACATACTATCCGCTGTGAACAAACCACCAGGGAGCGCCGGCGTCGGCATAGCGCATGTGGTGGTGTCCCTCCTGCAAACCCCTGCAATGAGGGCCGACGTGGATGCGTTGCTGTTTTCGGCGAAGAGCTTTGCCGCAGCGATGTTGGCCTACTATGTTTCGTTGCGTATAGGACTTGCCAATCCTTACTGGGCAATAGTGACCGTCTACATTGTCTCGCAGACCTCTGCTGGGGCCTCGCTCAGTCGCGGTGTCTATCGCTTCGTGGGAACCCTCGTCGGGGCGGCGGCAACGGTGGCAATCATTCCGAATTTCGTGAACGACCCTATCGTATGCAGCGTGGTGCTCGCCTGCTGGATCGGCCTGTGTCTTTATTTCTCGCTGCTCGATCGCACGCCAAGGGCCTATGTTTTTGTCCTTGCTGGTTATACCGCGAGCCTGATCGGATTTCCCAGCGTCCTTGATCCAGGCGCGGTGTTTGATACAGCCTCCGTGCGGGTTCAGGAAATCTCCATCGGGATACTGTGTGCCGTTCTAGTGCATCGCTACATCCTGCCCAAACGTATGACGGGTCAGTTCATCAGCAAGCTGTTGGCAGCGCTGCGGGACGCCCGTCGGTTGGCAACTGACGCCTTGAAGGGAACGCCGAGCGAGAATCGTTGCGACTGGACCCAGCTCGCGGCGGATCTTCTTGCCCTTCAGGGGCTTGCATCGCACCTGCCCTATGATCCGGCCCCTGCGCTGCGGCACGAGTCGGTACAACTGATCCATGACCGGCTGGCGCGATTGCTTGCGCTCGCTGCGGAGATCGAGGACCGGATCCATTCCCTGGGTATGGGCGGCTACAACTCGCCCGATGAACTGGTCGCTTTGCTCGATGATATCGCGACGTGGATTCCAGCTGTCGAGGCGGTCGACCGGGAGGACGTCGCAATGTGTTTAATCGCCCGCGCGCGGGCGATCAACAAACGTTGCGGTGTAGGCGCCGCAACGTCTGGCGCCAGGCTCGCCGCTAATCTCGCCGGTTATCTTGGCGAAATGATTGGCCTGCTCCAAGACTGCGACAACCTGGGGCGCCACATCGTGACTGCCGAGCAATCACACGAGGCGACAGTGCTTCATTGGCCCAAGCCCGCGAAGGGCTACATCTATCACCGCGATCGCTGGATGGCGGGCCGGGCCGCGTTGGGTGCCATCGTCGGCATCCTGATCAACTGCGCTTTCTGGATCTGGTCGGCCTGGCCCGAGGGCGGGACGGCCGTATCCATTTTCGGCGTATGTTGCACGCTGTTCGGGAATGTCGATGAGCCAGTCCCTAACGTCATCAAATATATGCTCGGCTCGATCTATGGGGCGGTCATCAGCTTTGCCTACAGCTTCGTCATTCTTCCTCAGGTCACGGACTTCGTTCTCCTTGTTATGGTGCTAGCACCGACGTTCCTGTTCGCGGGGTCCCTGCAAGCGCGTCCGCCGACGACGCTCATGGCGCTCGGTATCACCCTGACCATTCCGATCCTTTCGGGGCTGCGCGCCACCTATGCAGGCGACTTCGCGGCATCCCTCAATACCGTTGTTGCACTCTTTGCGGCGGTCGGATTCGGGGCGGTCAGCATGACCTTGTTCCAGAGCGTCCCGGTCGACGCGGCGATCAGTCGGCTGCTTCGATTGAGTCGCAGGGGCGTCAGCCGTCGAGCGCTGGGTGATGTGCCCGATGACCGGTATTGGACGAACCTTATGATCGATCGCACGGCGCTGCTGCTACCAAGGCTACGGGTGTCCAACAAAGGCTATCCGGATGTTCTCGACGATACCCTGCACCATCTGCGTGTCGGCCACGCTGTTGGATCGCTGCGCAAGATGATCCCGCAGGTCGACGGCGACATTGCCGAAAAACTGGGTGAAATGCTTTTCGCGATCGCGGCACACTTCAGCGCCAGGGACCTTACGGATCATGTTGACCCGATCGGTTTTGACCAGCGTATCGAGACCTTGCAGGTGATGATCGCTGACAGCTCGATCAACGACCGCTCGCGGATCGCCGAGCTGCTCATGGACCTTGGATTTGCACTAGGTCCCCGTCATACGGCGAGCGCGCCTCATGATCGTTGATCTCGACGTCGGTGGCGTCCTCATCCCCGGTTTACTGGCGCTGGTATTCGTCGCTATTTTTGCCACCGTCGCGATGATCCGCGTTCTCTGCGTGGTGGGCATCTACCGCCTATTCGCTCGCCGGCCGCTCGTCGAACTCGCCATTTTCGCGCTCATCTACGCTCTGCTCGTGCAGCACCTGCCATCAATCGGACGCTAATCTTGAAGCCAGTTCTATCCTTGCTCAGCCGCTATGCCCTGACTCTTTGCCTCGTTGCTGGCGCCACGCTCATTGCGCTGGGGGCGTGGAACCATCACGAGCGAACGCCCTGGACTCGCGACGGGCGAGTGAGCGCGGATGTCGTGCAAATCGCACCGGAAGTCTCCGGCACTGTCAGTGCCGTCCCGATTGTTGATAACCAGTATGTTCATCGGGGTGACGTTCTGTATGTGATCGACCCGCAACGGTACCGGCTCGCCTTGGCGGCGGCCGAAGCCGACGTCGAAGCCAAGCGTCAGGATAGGCTCGTTCGCCAAGCGGCGGCGCGGCGGCGCGGCCAACTGCGCGATATCGTGTCCCAAGAAGATGTTCAGCAAACAGGAGGCGCGGCCGCAGTGGCGAGCGCCACCTATCAAGCAGCGCTAGCGGCTCTGGACCTCGCCAAACTCAATCTCGCCCGCTCTACGATCCGCTCGCCGGTCGATGGCTATGTCACTAATCTGAGGTTGCGCCCGGGTGACTATGCGACGGCCGGTTCGGCAACGGTTGCTGTCCTCGACGCGGCGAGTTTCTGGGTTACTGGTTATTTCGAGGAGACGAAGATCCGGCAGATCCGCGTCGGCAAGCCGGCGCGGATCATGCTGATGGGCTTTGCTCAGCCTGTGTCGGGGCATGTCGAAAGCATCGGACGGGGTATCGAGAACAGTAACGATTCGCCTGGTCATCTCGGCCTGCCAAATGTGGCGGCGACATTTAGCTGGGTGCGTCTTGCGCAGCGGATCCCGGTTCGCATCCATATCAATAGAGTGCCAGCAGGCGTTGAATTGGCCGCAGGCATGACAGCGAGTGTTGAGATCATCCCGTCAGCTCGGCATCCAGTGTCGATTCCTTCGCAGGCCTCAAGGCAGCTTGACTGATCCCTGACATCAAGAGAGAAACGTTGTGCGGATTGCGGAAGTTTCTGTACATCTACATCAGCAAGACACAAATCCAATCCGACCCGCCGCACCTCCTTACCGTAAAGCTGCATTGAGCATTCGAGATCAGCAGTGCCTGATGCAGGTCGCACCGATCAAGGTGAGCGGTGGGGCCGGCCGATAGTGTTTCAGAAACTTCGGCCCGCGCCGACTCAGGTGGTGTCGGCTACAGTTCCTTGTAATCACAGGAATGTATCACGACCGCCACGGAATATTGATCATGACGAAACGCCCTCCGTTCCAATCGCTTGGCTGCGCCGAATGCCGCAACCACGAGGCGTTGGGGTTTGATTTCACTATGGCCTTCCAGCCTATTTTCAACGTCCGGACACACGCTGCGTTTGCTTATGAGGCATTGGTCAGAGGCGTCAATGGCGAATCGGCTGGCCACATCCTGGGGCTCGTGAACGACAGCAACCGCTACCGATTCGACCAGGCCTGCCGGGTGAAAGCCATCGAGGAAGCCGCAAGGCTGGGCCTGTTGGAGATTCCCGATTGCTTGCTGAGCATCAATTTCCTGCCCAACGCCGTATACCGGCCGCAGACATGTATCCGGGCCACCCTGGAAGCAGCACGCCTGACCCATTTTCCGCCAGAGAGGCTCATGTTCGAAGTGACCGAAGGCGAGAAGGTGGTAGACCCTGAGCACCTCAAGTCGATTTTCGTGGAGTACGAGCGCCAAGGTTTCATGACCGCTGTCGACGATTTTGGCGCGGGCTATTCGGGCCTTAACCTGCTGGCCATGTTCCAACCGCAGGTGCTGAAGATTGACATGGCACTGACCCGAGGCATCGATCAAGATTCGGTCAAACAAGCGATCGTCGAAGGCATCATCCTGGTCGCCAGGCGCTTGGATATCCTGGTCATCGCCGAAGGTGTCGAGACGCGTGAAGAAAGCTCGACGCTTCTAGGCATGGGGATCGAGCTGATGCAGGGATACTTGTATGCAAGGCCCGAGGTCGGTCATCTCCCGGCTGGATGCTTTGACTTGGGTTGACGTGTGCAGCGGATCCAGGATGTCCTGGGGCCGCTGGTCATCGACATGCTCTCGACGGGGACACCCGTGGTTCTCGATTTTCCTGCCAACACTCCAGCAGATCGTCATTGGCTACGCAGCCTGGCTGACGCTGCGAAAGTCCCTCACCGTGTTCACTACGTTGAGGTGGACGACGACACCTGCCGTCGCAGGCTGCACCACAGGAATGCCCGTGGCGAGCATGACTTCGCAGCCACTGATGCTGAATTCGACCTGATCACGAGCTACTTTCGTGCACCCGACCAGGCGGAAGGGCTGGATGTTGTCATACACCGAGTTTGATCTGTTGAACATGTCGGGGCATTAAAGGTGGGTTTGCAGCTCGCGAAATACAGGGCATCGAATCCATAGGTTCGCTACGGCAGGCGTGCTTCACGATGCCATCCAGTTATCCAAGAAATCCGTGAGTATGTCTGTGGATAACCGAGCTGATGCCCGATAGGCAGGGCGTTTTAACGGGCGCTCAAAAAATGTACAGGCAGGTTGGCATCACCCTCCCGCCATAGGCCATTCAATCCTGCTAAACGTGGACTGCGTTATGACGGCGTGTTCTGCGCTTCTCGGAAAGGGCTCGGGTGCGTTGTGAGGCACTCAGTTGGCTGAAATCCTTCCATGGCCGCGCGCGAAGCGGGCACGTTGAGACTATGCTCATTGCCACTGCAGGCAATGTACTGTTTTCACTGGTCACCCACTAAGGAAAGGAGTCTGTATGTGTCTGATTATTCGTGCCTGGTTCTATTATCTCAATGGTCGAATGCGCAGTCTGGTAACGCGTGTCCATCGGCGTATTTCGAACACTCACCAAATCTTCTGGCGCTTCGCCGGCTGCGTGACTGGGCTGGCGCTGGTTGCTGTCAATCCAGCCCACGCTGCCGACGGTGGCATCGCCGGCGGCCCTACCGCGAGCTATAGCATTGCCTTCAGCAACTCCTACGCGGGCAGCGATTTCCGCAAGGTGATGGTGCGCAACTGGCAGGAGATTGCGGTCCAGGCGCAAAAGGATGGCTTGATCCGCGAGGCTCCGGTGGTCAGTGCCAATAACTCGGCCTCGGAACAAGCGGCTCATATCCAGGACATGATCGTCAAGGGTGCCAACGCCATCGTCATCCTGGCCGCGTCCGACACGGCCCTCAACGGCGTGATCCGCGATGCTTGCAACGCCGGCATCGTGGTGGTCGTCATGGCCAGCCTGGTCACCGAACCCTGCGTCTATACCGTGGACTACAACTGGTCCGCCATGGGCCGCGTGGAAATGGACTATATCGCCGGGCGCCTCAAGGGGAACGGAACGCTGCTGGAGATTCGCGGCATTGCCGGCGATGCCACCGATAAAAACATCAGCGACGGCATCCGCAAGGCCGCTAGCGACTATCCGGGCCTGAAGTTCGCCAAGACGGTATACGGGAATTGGACAGCTTCTGTCGCACGCAAGGAGGTGGCGTTGGCGCTGCCGTCGCTGCCCAGCATTGATGCCGTCGCGACGCAGGGGGGCGACGGTTATGGCGCGGCCATGGCCTTCAAGGCGGCGGGACGCCCTCTGCCAATCATCGTGATGGGGAACCGTCAGGACGAACTCGCCCTGTGGAAACAGGAGCGCGATGCGAATGGCTACGAGACCGTCTCTGTCTCCGCTTCCCCGAGCGTCTCCCAGGTGGGTTTCTGGGTCGCCCAGCAGATTCTGGCGGGCAAGCAGGTGCCGAAGTTCGTCGAAGTGCCGCTGGTGCGTATCGATGGGAAAGACCTGGATGCCTGGCTCGCCACCATGCCGGTGGGCGGCGCCGCCAATCCTTCCTATGACCAGGCTTCCGTTGCGGCGATGATCGACGCGGCCATCAGCAATACGGCGCCGCCGACGCCTTTGCCGGAGGTGACGAAGCCGTAGTGGCAGGCGTGGAGCGGGGAGGCGAGGCGCCATGTTGACATTCAAATCCTCCACGGACAGGCCCATTGCCGTCAGGATTGGCCTGGCGGTCGCCGCGCTGGTGTTCCTGATGCTGGTGGTATCGCTCGTGAACCTCTATGGCCTGCGAGGCATGGTCCGTGCGGTGGATTCCGCCAGCCATTCCGCGGAAATTCTGGCCTCGGTCAACGGGGCCACCGGGCGGGTGGAAAACTTCATCGCCACCCGCGACCAGGAAAGCCTGTCCCAGGCCGAAGGTATGGTGGCGACGGCGATCGCCGGCCTCACCGCCATTCCGGTGGCAGAGGCGCAATCGCTCAAGGGCAGTCTGGAAAGGCTCGCCGCGGCAATCGCCGCCTTGCGCGCGGCGACCCTGACCATGGATGGCGAAACGGAGAACATGACAGCCCACTACGGGCGGATGCGAGAGGCGACGATCCTCGTCGAACAGGGCATCGCTGATGGGATGAAGGGGCTTGAGTCCCGCACCGCTGAGCACGAGGCGCGGGTGAGCAACATCGAAAGCGCCCATCGCATCCTGGATATCCTGCGCAACGGCGAACGGATCATCACCGCTAACGTGGCCAGGATGCTGGTGACCGGTGACGGGACGGCTGCCACTGCGGCACGGAACGCCAGCGCGGCACTCCGCCCCGTGGTCGAACAATTGCGCGAGTTGATGGGGGCACCGCAGGAAAGAGAGGCTCTAGGTCAGTTGGCCACGGCGCTCGACGCTGCCGGCGTGGCGGTCGAGCATCTTGGCGAAGCACCCAAGCTCCGGGGAGGCGAGGCTTTGCGGTATCTCGCCGCCGTCGGGGATACGGTCGAGCGCCTCGAGGCAATGTTGGGGGAAGTGGAAGGGCACGTTGCCCATGACGCCAGCGACATTCAGGCAGCAACCGGTTTACTGCGAAATGCCGCCGCGTTGTCCAAGCGTTTCGCCGAGCGTGTGGCCACCCTGGAGGCGCAGACCTTGTCGTTTCGCCTGTCACCGTCGGCCGAGGTCGCCGGCTCGGTCGGTGAGATCCTGGCCGAACTTTCCCGTCTCGCGCGCGTTCTCCCTTCGTCCGGGGGACCGCAAGCCAAGGCTACGCCCCTGACGGTCAGCGATCAGATCGCCGGCTACCGGGCGGCATTCGCCCGGTTCCGTCAGGCGAGCGACGCCTTGAGCGACGCGCGCGACCAGGTTCGCAACGAGGCACGAAGCGCCGGCCTGTTGGTGGCGCGTTTCGCAGGCCAGGCGCGCTCCGATGCCTTGGTCCACAATGATCGCGGCATGCTTGCGACGATCGTTGCGGGTACCGTCGCCATCCTGCTGGCCGGCGCCATCGCCTGGAGCACGTCGCGATTCATCGCCCAGCCCATCGTGGCCCTGGCCTCGGTCATGCGCCGGCTGGCGGCTGGCGACCTGAACGCCGAGATCGCCAGCGCCGAACGGGGCGACGAGATTGGCATCATGACCCGCGCCGTACGGGTGTTCCAGGAGAATGCCCTGCGCATCCGGGTGTTGGAGGCCGAGGCCGAAGCCGAACGACAGCAAGTCCAGGCCTCATTGGAAAGAATGGTCGCCGAACGGACCGACGCGCTGCACCACCAGACCGAGGTGCTGGAGGCGCAGGCCATCGAACTGATTCAGGCGCGCAACCAGGCCGAGACGGCTAACCAGGCAAAGAGCGATTTCGTGGCCACGGTCAGCCACGAACTGCGCACCCCCCTGACCCTCATTCTCGCTCCGTTGGAGCAACTCAGGGCGGCGACCACCCCGCCGGCGGACTGGCATGTGCAAGTCGACCGCGCCCAACGCAACGCGCTGCGCTTGATGAACCGGGTGAACGACATCCTCGATTTCTCCAAGGCCGAAGCGGGCAAGTTCGAGTTGTGTCCGATGCCCGTGGACTTGAACAAGACAGTGGGTGTGCTGGCCGAGGATGCCGCCATGGTGGCTGAGGGCAAAGGCTGCACCTTGACCTGCAGCATCGATCCCGCGCTCGGCACGGTGTTCCTGGACCCCCGGCACTTCGAGAAGATTCTCCTCAATCTGGTGAGCAATGCCATCAAGTTCACGCCCGCTGGCGGCACCGTGCACGTGGCAGTGACCGCGATTGATGGCGAGCGATTCGAGCTCGCGGTGCAAGACTCCGGGATTGGCATTGCGCCTGACAAACTGCCGTTGCTGTTCCAGCGTTTTTCCCAGATCGACAATTCCGCCACGCGCCATTACAGCGGCACCGGCATCGGTCTCGCCCTGGTCAAGGATCTAGTCAAACTGATGGGGGGCGAAGTCGGCGTGAATAGCGAGCCCGGACGGGGTTCGTGCTTCTTTGTTCGACTTCCGCTGGGGGCCGAGCAAGACACTGTACCGGCCGAAACCAGCAATATGCACGAGCGATCGTCACCGAGCACAGCAAGCACAGCCGAGCAGCGCCACCTGCGTTTCGACGACGGCCGCCATGGCAGTCGCAATGACCGGGCGCCGATGGAAGACGCGGTCGAGCAGCACTCGGAACACGCCTTGCGATCCAAAGTGCTCGTGGTAGACGACAGCCCGGAAATGCTTAGTTATCTGCGCGAGCTGTTGTGCGACGACTACAGCGTCGCCACCGCAACTGATGGAGAGCAGGCCTGGGCACTCCTGCAGCGTCGGCCCATCGATGTCGTCGTCTCGGATGTGATGATGCCGAAGCTCGACGGCTTTGGCTTGACGGCCAGAATCAAGGCCAGCGCCGGTTTCGCCCATTTGCCCGTGATCCTGGTGACCGCCCGCGGCGGTAGCGAGGCTTGCGTCTCCGGGCTGGAGAGTGGCGCCGATGACTATATCGCCAAACCCTTCTCGCCGTTGGAGCTCAAGGCTCGCGTACGCGCGGCGCTACGCATGGGCCAGGTGCAAACCGAACTGAATGCTAAATCTCGTCAGGCGGGCATGGCCGAAATCGCCACGACTGTGCTGCACAACGTCGGCAACGTCCTCAACAGCGTGAACGTATCGGCAGAACTGGTCAGCAGCCAGATGCGCACCTCCAAAGCCCTGGGGCTGGGCAAGGTGGCTCAAATGCTGAGCGAACACGTCCATGACCTGAGCGATTTTCTCACCAGAGACCACAAAGGAAAGATGCTGCCCGACTACCTGCTCAGGTTGGCGAAAGTGGTGACGGAGGAGCAACAGGGCATCATCGAAGAACTTGGGCAACTCACCAAGGGCATTGACCACATCAAAACCATTGTCGCTGCCCAGCAGTCCTATGCCGTCGCCGTCAGTATTGTCGAGACAGTGCCGGTCGCCGAGTTAATCGACGATGCCTTGCGCATGAGTGCTGGATTACTGGCGCGCCAGGAGGTGACGATGGTCAAGAACATTGCCGACTTGCCCCTGCTGGCGCTGGATCGGCACCGGGTGCTGCTGATTCTGGTGAACCTGATCGGCAATGCCAAGCAGGCGTTGGACGGCGTGATCGATCGCAGCCCATGCGTCACGTTCAGCGTGTCCCTCGTTGACGGGGCAGTATTGCGTATCACGGTGGCCGACAACGGCAATGGGATTGCGCCTGAGCACCTGAAGCGTATTTTTACCCATGGCTTCACGACGCGCAAAGACGGTCACGGTTTTGGCCTGCACAGCTGCGCGCTGGCCGCGCAGGAAATGGGTGGCAGCTTGACCGTGCACAGCGACGGGGTTGGACAGGGCGCAACCTTTACCCTCGATATTCCTCTTGATGCTTCGCTGAGTAAGCAATGAATACCTACCCGGCCTGACTGGCGCCTCAAAGGGGAATGTGGGTGGTCGACAAGACCTGGCGCAACCCCATGAACGAGCGAATCTGGCGAACCCCGGGCAGGTAAAGCAGTTGCTCCGCGTGGAGCCGGTTGAAGCTGTTGCTGTCCTTGGTTCGTATCAACATGAAGTAGTCGAACTCCCCGGTCACCACATGGCATTCCATGCAGCCGGACACTTTTTGCGCGGCCGCCTCGAATGCGGCGAAGGACTCCGGTGTGGAACGGTCCAGCACCACGCCGATCAAGACCACCATCCCCGCATCCAGCGCTTCATTGTCCAGCAATGCGACGATGTGCTTGATCAGGCCGGCCTGCTTGAGCCGTTCGACGCGTCGCAGGCAGGCTGGCGCGCTCAGTTTGACCTTCTCTGCCAGCGCCACATTGGAGATGGAGGCATCTCGCTGCAGGGCCTTGAGAATGGCGCGGTCGGTTCGATCCAGCGGCTGCGGCGTCGAGGCTGTTTCGGTCGGCTTCTTGCGAGTATTTATTGCGCTCATATGTATTTCTACGAAGTAAAAGTATGTTTGATGGTTTTTGCTGAAAATTATGTTTCTTTAATCGATAATAATTTGCAATACATATTTTTCGATTTCTTCTTAGTATTGAACTCATCGAAGCCCCCGTGAAAGAGCCTGGAATGCAGCCCTTTGCTTCTCGGCCTGGCGCTTGGATATTCAATAATCGAGGAGCAGAGTCATGAACCTGAATCGTTTTAAACGTTATCCGTTGACCTTCGGTCCTTCTCCCATCACGCCCTTGAAGCGTCTCAGTGAACACCTGGGTGGCAAGGTCGAGCTGTATGCCAAGCGTGAAGATTGCAACAGTGGCCTGGCTTTCGGAGGGAACAAGACCCGCAAGCTCGAGTACCTGATTCCCGAAGCGATCGAGCAAGGCTGCGATACGCTGGTCTCCATCGGCGGCATCCAGTCGAACCAGACCCGCCAGGTCGCTGCCGTCGCTGCCCACTTGGGCATGAAGTGTGTGCTGGTGCAGGAAAACTGGGTGAATTATTCCGACGCGGTGTATGACCGGGTGGGCAACATCGAGATGTCGCGCATCATGGGGGCTGACGTACGACTGGACGCGGCAGGTTTCGATATTGGTATCCGGCCAAGTTGGGAAAAGGCCATGAGCGATGTCGTGGAGCAGGGTGGCAAGCCGTTCCCGATCCCGGCGGGTTGTTCCGAGCATCCCTATGGCGGCCTCGGGTTCGTCGGCTTTGCCGAGGAAGTGCGCGAGCAGGAAAAACAACTGGGCTTCACGTTCGACTACATCGTGGTCTGTTCCGTGACCGGCAGTACCCAGGCCGGCATGGTCGTCGGTTTCGCCGCGGACGGCCGCTCGAAGAACGTGATCGGCATCGATGCCTCGGCCAAGCCAGAGAAAACCAAGGCCCAGATTCTGCGTATCGCCCGGCATACCGCAGAACTGGTGGAGTTGGGCCGCGAAATTACCGAAGAGGACGTGGTGCTCGATACGCGGTTTGCCTATCCGGAATACGGTTTGCCTAACGACGGCACGCTGGAAGCGATTCGCCTGTGCGGCAGCCTGGAAGGTGTGCTGACCGATCCGGTGTACGAAGGAAAATCCATGCACGGGATGATTGAAATGGTCCGCCGTGGCGAGTTCCCCGAAGGCTCGAAAGTGCTTTACGCGCACTTGGGCGGGGCGCCGGCGCTGAATGCCTACAGCTTCCTGTTCCGCAACGGCTGATTCACGCCATTGACCTGTAGGCGAGCGCTTGCTCACGAGGCGGTGGCTTAGTCGGCATCAATGTTGAATGTCAGGATCGCCGCTCGGAGCAAGCCGCTGCAACCCAACCGCCGGGAGTACCGCCATGCATGGGATATCGCAATCCGCAGTCTGGATCAAGGAGCCTTCGGCGGATGCCGGAGTGGTCATCGTGACCAGCGCCGCGTTACCCAAATACATGATCGACAAGCTGCACGTGACGATAGATGACTGGGACCAGGTGGCTTATCTGGCCGTCACGCAATCCGAGGCGTTGTTGGTCGACTGGTTGCGGGTCGGGTCCAGTCCGGAGCCGTCTACCGGGGGCGACGCGTGTTATGCCCGCCAACTGTTGCGCTGCGTCCCACACGGCAGCTTTTTACTGGAAGTCGGTACGGTGCCTGGCCTGACCTGGCTGGGATCCGTCTGCGGCCATCCGCTGCGCGTCCTCGAACTGGGAACGATAGCCTCATCCACTGCGGCGATGGATCGACAGGTGGAAGAAGTGTTATCGGCGACCCGGAGCCTGGCCAAAAGCGTGCTGCAGGCGCGTGGCGTCATTTAACCCAGTCCTCGTCAATTCGCCAGTTGAAACCAGAAAGGCAACGCTTATGAGCCGAACCGCCGAGGGTCGTATCCATGCAATGAAGTGGATGCGCGAGCCTTCCAGTTGTACGCGTATCGTGGTCATCGTGAGCGGACTCGATAGCGACCATATCGCTTTGATCCATCAGGGGTTCAGCTGTTTTGACAATGTTGCGCTGATCCATGTCGATACGGTGAATACCGTGAATGGCAAGCTGGTTGGCGTGCAAGTGGCCAAGAGTGACTACTGTTTTGTGGTGCTCGGTGAACTGGATGAGCGCTTCTTGCACGACCTTTCCATTGATCAGCCATGCCTCTATCCGGTCGCACCAGACGAGGCGGCCGAGCGCTTCGTCATTGCCGCGGTAGAGCAAGTCAAAAGCCTCGCCCGAGGAAGCCATTCGCGCCACCTCGAAGCGATACCCGACACCAGCAGGAGTTGCCTATGAACCTGTCCAATCCCCATGCCCAGTGGCCGGCCCGGGCTGTCGAGGATGAAGAAATGGCCGAGTGGCGTGAGGCCTTGCTGTCGGTCGCCGCCCACGGCGGCACGGGCCGGGCCAAACAGATCCTCGACATGCTGCTGGCTGTTGCTAGCACTTCGGGCATCGGCTGGCGACCCAGCCATGGCACCCCTTACATCAATACCATTAGCGTTGAGCAGCAACCGGTGTTTCCCGGGGATCTGGCCATGGAGGAGCGTCTGGCATCGATCATGCGCTGGAATGCCCTGGCGATGGTTGCCCGGGCCAATCACGCCTATGGCGAATTGGGCGGACACATCGCCAGTTATGCCAGTGCGGCGGATTTGTTTGAAGTGGGCTTCAATCACTTCTTCAAGGCGCGCACCCCAACCGGCGGCGGTGATCTGGTGTTCTACCAACCTCACTCGGCGCCAGGCGTCTATGCCCGGGCTTTCCTTGAGGGACGCCTGGAAGAAAAGGATCTGCAGCACTATCGACAAGAGATCGGCGCACGCGCCAATGGCGCCCGGGGGTTGTCGAGTTATCCGCATCCCTGGTTGATGCCGGACTTCTGGCAGTTCCCGACGGGCTCCATGGGGATCGGTCCGATCAGCTCGATCTACCAGGCGCGTTTCATGCGTTACCTGGAGCACCGCGGCCTGCAAAAGACCTCGGGGCGCACCGTCTGGGGCGTGTTTGGCGACGGTGAAATGGATGAGCCGGAAAGCATGTCGGCGCTGACCCTGGCGGCGCGCGAAGGGCTGGATAACCTGGTCTGGGTGGTCAACTGCAACCTCCAGCGCCTGGACGGCCCGGTGCGTGGCAACGGTCGCATCATCGACGAGCTCGAGGCGTTGTTCGGCGGTGCGGGCTGGAACGTGATCAAGCTGGTCTGGGGTTCCGACTGGGACAGATTGTTTGCCCGGGATAAGGACGGCGCGTTGGTCCGGGCCTTGTCGGCCACGGTCGATGGCCAGTTCCAGACGTTCGCGGCCAAGGATGGGCGCTTCAACCGTGAGCATTTCTTCGGCCAGGACGAAGCCCTGGCGCATTTGGCCGAAGGCCTGACGGACGAGCAGATCGACCGCCTCAAACGCGGTGGTCATGACCTGGTGAAGATCTTTGCCGCGTATCAAAGCGCAATGCTCGAGGGCAAGAAACCGACGGTCATCCTGGCCCAGACCAAGAAAGGCTTCGGCATGGGTGACGCCGGGCAGGGCAAGATGACCGTGCACCAGCAGAAGAAACTCGACAGTGAGGCGTTGATCGCGTTCCGCAACCGTTTCAACCTGCCATTGACCGATGAACAGGCCACCTCGCTGAGCTTCTTCAAGCCGAGCGACGACAGCGCGGAAATGCGTTATCTGCATGCACGGCGCCGGGCATTGGGTGGCTACCTGCCTGCGCGATCTTCGGTCTGCGCGTCATTGGCCGTGCCCGACGTAAACAGCTACGCCGGGTTTGCCATCGCCGCCCAAGGCAAGGAAATGTCCACCACCATGGCCTTCGTGCGGATGCTCAGCGGCTTGCTCCGGGACAAGCAACTGGGGCCGCGCATCGTGCCGATCGTGGCGGATGAAGCGCGTACCTTCGGCATGGCCAGCCTGTTCAAGCAGATCGGCATCTACTCCAGCGTGGGGCAGCGTTACGAGCCGGAAGACATCGGTTCGATCCTCAGTTATCGAGAAGCCCTGGACGGGCAGATTCTCGAAGAGGGCATCAGCGAGGCGGGGGCGATCAGTTCCTGGGTGGCAGCGGCGACCAGCTATTCGGTGCATGGCTTGCCGATGCTACCGTTCTACATCTATTACTCGATGTTCGGCTTCCAGCGCATCGGTGACCTGATCTGGGCGGCGGCGGATCAACGGGCTCGTGGTTTTCTGCTGGGCGCTACTGCAGGCCGCACGACATTGGGTGGTGAAGGTCTGCAGCACCAGGACGGCAACAGTCATCTGATGGCGGCGATGGTGCCCAATTGTCGGGCTTACGATCCGGCATTCGCCGGCGAGTTCGCGGTGATCCTGGATCACGGCATGCGCCAGATGCTGGAGCGCCAGGTCGACGAGTTTTACTACGTCACCTTGATGAACGAGAACTACCCGCAGCCCACCCTTCCTGAAGGTGTCGAACAGGCCATTATCCAGGGCATGTACCTGTTTGCCCGGCATGAAGTCGAGGATGCGCGTGGGCGTGTCCGGTTGTTGGGTTCCGGCGCCATCCTGCGCGAAGTGATTGCCGCCGCCGAGTTGCTGGCGAGCGATTGGGGGATCGCCAGCCAGGTCTGGAGCGTTACCAGCTTCACCGAGTTGGCCCGGGATGCGCGTGAAGTGGAGCGCTGGAATCGACTGCATCCCGGGCAACCCGCCAAATGCAGTCATGTCCAGGAATGCCTCCACGACTCGACGCCGATCATTGCCTGTACCGATTACGTGCGCGCCTTGCCCCAGTTGATCGCCAGTTATCTCGATGGCCATTACACCGTACTCGGCACCGACGGGTTTGGCCGCAGCGATACCCGCAGCCAACTGCGCAGGTTCTTCGAAGTGGACCGCCACCAGATCGTCCTCAGTGTGCTGACCTCGCTGGTGCATGAGGGGCGTCTGGACGCCAATGTCTGTGCCGAGGCCATTGAACGCTACGCCATTGACGTTGACGCCGTGGCCCCTTGGGAGGCTTGAAGCCGGGCCATCAACCGCTTTCACCGACAGCCAGGATGGTCGCCACCAACGCCTGGGCGCGAGGCACCAGTGTGTCCAGCTCCAGGTATTCACGATCAGTGTGGACCTTGCCCCCCACCGGCCCGAGGCCACACAGGGTCGGAATGCCCAGGCTGGCGGTGAATCCGGAGTCGGCACAACCGCCGGTGAACTCGCCTTCGACGCTGAAACCCAGCGCCAGGGCTTTTTGTTGGTAGATGTGCAGCAATCGTTCGCTGTGACGGGCTTCCATCGGTAGAAAGGTGGTCGCTTCCTTGAGGATGGCGTGGGTGCCGATCAGTTCTTCTTCGGCGACGATGGCCAGGATTGCGCTAAGGATTTGATCCCAGTGCTTGAGTTCGATGAAGCGCACGTCCAGTCGCGCGCAGGCGCTAGGCGCGACGGTGTTGCTGGACGTGCCTCCGGATATCAGGCCAACGTTAGTGGTGATGCCTGCCGAGTAATCGGTCAAGGCATGGAGCTTGACGATCTTGCGTGCCAGGGCCTCGATGGCGCTGGCGCCGTCGGCATGATTGACCCCGGCATGCGCCGCGCGCCCGCTGACTTCGATGATCAGCGTGGCGCCGCCTTTGCGGGCGCTGACCACGTTGCCGCTGGCCCGACCGGGTTCGGTATTGAGCACGGCGCGGGCGGCACGGGCGGCGTTTTCGATATGGGTTCTGGCGCTGCCGGAGCCGATTTCTTCGTCACCGGTGTACAGGACCTGCACCGGATAGGGCAACGCTCCGGCGCGCTTGAGTGCCTTGAGCGCGAAGCAATTGAGCACCAAGCCGCCTTTCATGTCGGCGACACCGGGGCCATAGGCGAGGTTGGTGTCGCGGCTGTAGCCGCGCGTCGTGGTGGTGCCTTTGGGGAACACCGTGTCGCGATGGCCCAGCAACAGCACTGGCTTGCCAGGTTCGCCCGGCACTTCGGCGAGTAGCACGTCGCCAAAACCCTCCACCGGCATGCGCTTGAGCAGGATGCCGTCGGCTTCCAGTTCAGCCGCGAGCAGCGCGCCCACGGCGTCGACGCCGGCCTTGTCGTAGCTGTTGGAGTCGGTGTCGACGATACGCTGCAGCAGCGCTTCCATGGCTGGGCGCTGGTCAGCCAGCCAGTCCAGCGCCTGTTGTGCAGTGGCATTCATTGCGCCTGCTCCCGCAACTGATGTTCCTGGGTCAGGCGTGCCGCGTCGTTGCCCAGGTCCCAGAACAGCCCGGCCATGATTTGCAGGCTTTCCTTGACCACCGGTGCCAGCAAGTGCTCGTTCGGCGCATGTTGTGAGCAGGCCGGGTACGAGTGCGGCACCCACAAGGTTGGCAGGCCGAGCACGTCGGCGAACACGTCGTTGGGCAGCGAGCCACCGAGGTTTGGCAGCAGCGCGGGTTTTTTGCCGGTGGTCTGTGCCAAGGAGCTGAGCGCCCAATTGACCCACGGGCTTTGCGGGTCCAGCCGAGTGGCATGCATCACCTCGACGTGGCTTTGCTTGACCTCGACATTGCTGAAACCATGGGTATCCAGGTGGGCGCGCACCGCCGGGATAAAGGTCGTGTAGTCACTGTTCACCACGAAGCGGATATGGCAGTGGGCGTTGGCCTTGCCGGGGATCGCATGCACGGGGGCGTCCGGGTTGCCGGTCTTGAAGGCGATGACGTCGAGGGTGTTCCAGCCGAACACTTTTTCGCTCAGCGAGAGCTCGGGGTTACCCCAGTTGGCGTCGATTTCCGGATCGCCCGGTCCGCCACCGACGTCAATATCGGCCAGCGCCTGGCGAACCGGCTCAGGCAGTGTCTCGGGCATCAGGCCCGCCACTTTCACCCGACCGTGTTCATCGACCATGCTCGCGATGGCATTGGCCAGGATGATGCCAGGGTTGGCCAGCAACCCGCCCCAATTGCCGGAGTGATGGGCGCCTTCGCGCAAATTGACCACCAGCTCGAAGTTGAACACCCCGCGTGAGCCGAGAAAAATCGTCGGTCGTGAGGCCGCCAGGCGCGGGCCGTCCGAGGCGATGAAAACATCCGCGGCGAGCTCTTTACTGTGCGCGGCACAGAATGCATTCAAGCCCGGCGAGCCTTCTTCTTCGCCCATTTCCAGCAGCAGTTTGACGTTGAAACCCAGCTTGCCGTCGCGAGCCTTGAGGGTTTGCTCCAGCGCGGTCAGGTTGATCAGGTGCTGGCCCTTGTTATCCGCCGTGCCGCGGCCGTACCAGCGATCGCCTTCGGCAATGACTTGCCACGGCGACAGGCCTTCACGCCATTGCGCGTCATAGCCGCGTACCACATCACCGTGACCATAGCTGAGCACGGTCGGCAGTTCCGGATGTTCAATGCGCGTGGCGATCATGAAGGGGCCGCGCTCTGCCACTGGGTTGTCATAGATCTTGACGCTGAAGCCCATCGCCTCGACATGCGGGGTAATGAAGTCATGGAGGTAGCGATACAACTCGGGCCGGCTGTCCGTTGCCTGGCTTTCGGTGTGCAAGGCGACGCTGCGTTCGAGCAGGTTGAAAAATGCGCCGTTATCGAATTGTTCGGTGGTGTTGCTGATGGCCAGTGAACGACTCATGAGTGGACAAGCTCCAGTGTTTGGGCGGGACTGTCGTGGAGGTGGCAACGCACGTTGCCGCCGATAATCGGATCATTGGCCGGGTAGGCCGTTTTGCAGGGGGCGAAGCAGCTCGGGCAGCGCGGGTGAAAAGCGCAACCGGAGGGCGGTGACATTGGATTGGGAAAGGTGCCGTGCAGGCCGATTTCGGGAATGCCCAGGCGCGGATCGGGCGTGAGCACCGAATCCAGCAAGGCGCGGGTGTAGGGGTGGCCGGGTTTGGCGAATAACGATTCGCGCGTACGTTCTTCGACGATGCGCCCCAGGTACATCACCGCGACCCGATCGGCGAGGTGTTCGATGACCGCCAGGTTATGGCTGATCAGCAGATAGGTCAGGCCGAATTCGCGCTTGAGGTCTTGCAGCAGGTTGAGAATCTGCGCCTGCACCGACACGTCCAGCGCCGAGGTGGGTTCGTCGCAGATCAACACGTCAGGACGCATGATCAACGCCCGGGCAATGGCCACCCGTTGCCGTTGGCCGCCGGACAGTTGGCTCGGATAGCTGTCGATGACCCGTTTGGGCAGGCCGACCACATCGAGCATCTCTTCAGTCTTCTTGCGCCGCTCGGCAGTACTGCCAATGTCGTGCACGATCAGCGGCAGGGTAATGATTTCGCGCAGTGTCTTGCGTGGGTTCAGCGAGGAATACGGGTCCTGGAATATCGGCTGGATGTGCCGGGCCATTGCCTTGCGATCCGTCGCTGCCAGATGTTTGCCATTGATTAGCACATCGCCGCTGGTTGGCGCCAACAGACCGAGCAATAGCTTTGCCAGGGTACTTTTTCCGCAACCGGACTCACCTACCAGACCGAGGGTCTCGCCACGCATCAGGCGCAGGGAAACACCATCCACGGCTTTCAGGGTGGCGGCGGGTTTGAAAAAGCCCTTGTTGATCCGAAACTCGCGACGGATGTCGCACAGCTCCAAGGCAATGTCTTTTTTCATGACCGAGCCCTCTCTTGAAGGCGTATCGGCGCCGGGGCCGGTGCGGCGAACAGGCAGCGCGCCATGTGGCCGTCCTGTTCGATTTCAGGGATGTTTTGCGCGCAGGCCGCTATCGCCTGGGCGCAACGATTGCGGAACGCACAACCTTGCTGTTCGCCCACCAGGCTCGGCACCAGCCCTGGAATCGAGCCCAGCGCCTCACCCGGTTTGGTCCGGCCAGGGATTGGAATACTGGCCAGCAGACCACGGGTGTACGGATGCTGCGGGTTCTCGAACAGTTGCAGGGCAGGGGCGGTTTCGACGATTTCCCCGGCATACATCACGGCGACCCGATCGGCGATCCGTGCCACCAGCCCAAGGTCGTGGGTGATGAAGATCACCGCCAGGCCGAGTTCTTTTTGAATGTCGCGGATCAAGCGCAGGATCTGCGCCTGGATGGTCACGTCCAGTGCCGTGGTGGGTTCATCGGCGATGATCAGGTCCGGCTCGCACATCAACGCCATGGCGATGATCACCCGCTGGCGCAAACCGCCAGACAGTTGATGCGGGTACTGGCGCAAGCGTTCGGCGGCGTTGCTGATACCGACTTTCTCCAGCATCTGCGCGGCGCGCGCCAGGGCATCCTTGCGTGACACCTTGCGATGCTGGGTCAGTACTTCGCTGAGCTGATCGCCAATGCTGTAGGCCGGGTTCAGCGAGGTCATCGGTTCCTGGAAAATCATCGCCAGACGGTTGCCGCGCAGGTCGCACATGCGCCGCTCGCTTTGGCCGAGCATGTCGATGCCGTCCAGCGTCAGCCGGGACGCGGTGCGTCTGGCCTTGCGTGGCAGCAGGTCCATCAGCGCCAGCGAGGTCAAGGATTTACCGCAGCCGGATTCGCCGACGATACACAGCATTTCACCGCGCTCGACTTCAAAATCCAGACCGCGCACGGCATGCAGCATGTCATCCGGCGTCGGGCTGTTGCCCATGGGGATGTCCACGCGCAGGTTTTCAACATGGAGTAGTGCCATGTCCGGACTCCTCTAATCAGTTGCGGCCGTCGGGCAGGATCAGATCGCGCAGGCCGTCGCCGACCAGGTTGATGCCCAGCACCAGAATCATCAGGGCGACGCCGGGAATGGCGATGACCCACGGGGAAAAGAACATGTAGGGCTTGCCTTCGGCGATCATCAAACCCCAGGACGGCGTCGGCGGTTGCACGCCAACGCCGAGGAACGACAGGGCCGACTCCAGCAGGATCGCGTGGGCCATTTCCAGGGTCGCGACGACGATCAGCGCGCCGACCAGATTGGGCAGGATTTCACTGACCAGAATGCGCAGGGTCGAGCAGCCGAGCGCCTGGGCCGAGGCCACATATTCAGCATCGCGAATCTGTTGCACCGAAGCCCTGACCACCACCGCGAAGCGATCCCATAACAGGCAGCCGAGCAGCACGATGACCACTTTCAGTGAACCGCCCATCAGCGAGGCCGAGGCCAGAGCGACCATCACGACCGGCATCGCCAGCCGGGTGGTGATCAGGTAGCTGATAAACGCATCGACCTTGCCGCCGTAGTAACCCGCCAACAGCCCCATGACGGTGCCGATAAAGCCGGAAATCAGCGCCGCCGCGATGCCGATGAACAATGAAATACGTGCGCCGTAGAGCAAGCGCGACAGGTAATCACGGCCCAGCTTGTCGGTGCCGAGGATGTATTCCCAGGTGCCGTTGGCCATCCATACAGGCGGTTTCATGCGCAGCATCACGTCTTGCGCATAAGGGTCGTAAGGTGCCAGCCACGGGGCGAAGAGTGCGCCGGCGAAGATGATCAGCAACAACACCGCGCCGATGGCGAAACCACGATGACGAAAGCTCTTGCCGAGGACTCGGCTCAGGCTGCTCGGGGGTGGCAGGTAGTCATTGATCGCGAGGGTCGTGGGGGTGCTCATGTAAGCCTCCTAGCGCACGCGGATGCGCGGGTCGAGCAGTGCGTTGAGCACATCGGCCAGCAAGGTGAGGATGATGTAGATCACCGCAATCAGCAGGACCACGGCCTGTACCACCGGAAAGTCGTCACGGGCGATGGCGTCCCAGGCGAGTTGTCCGATGCCTTGCAGGGAAAACACGGTTTCGATCACCACCGAACCGCCGAGCATGAAACCGAACTCCACCGCCGCCAGCGCGACGACTGGAATCAAGGCGTTGCGCAGTGCGTGCTTGAACAACACGCGGGCAGGGCGCAGGCCCTTGGCGCGGGCCGTGCGGATGTAATCGGAACTGAGCACATCAAGCATGCCTGCACGGGTCAGGCGCATGATGGCCGGCGTCGCGTAGTAGCCCAGGGCAATGGCCGGCATGACGAAGTGCAGCAGGGTCGAATTGCCGGACACCGGCAGCCACTTGAGCGTCACCGCGAACACCACGATCAACATCAGCGCGAACCAGAAACTGGGCATCGCCTGGCCCAGCACCGCGATGCTCAAGGCCAGTCGGTCAACCCAGGTGTCGCGCTTGACCGCGGCCAGCACCCCCAGTGGAATTGCCACCAGCAAGGCGATACCCAGCGCCATGGCCCCTAACCCGAGGGTGATCGGCAAGCGGCTGGCGACGAGGTTGTAGACCGATTCCTGAAAGAAAAAAGAGTCGCCCAGGTCCAGCCGCAGTAAATCGCCCAGCCAGTTGAAGTACTGGGTCGGTAGCGGTTTGTTCAAACCGTATTGCACGCGGATCTGTTCGATCTGTTCGCTGGTGGCTTCCGGTCCGCCAATGGCCGTGGCCAGGTCGCCGGACAGGTGCAACAGAGAAAAGCTGATCACCGACACGGTAATGGCCACGCAAATAGCAATGCCCAGCCGGCGCAGAAGGAATCCAAGCATGGCAAGTTTCCTCGTATCCAATGGATGACATGTCAGGTGGTGTCCGTGGTGCGGGTTGGTCCGCAAGCCACGGCACCTCTCGATCAATCCGCTGGGTGCGGATTATTTCCAACTGGACTGAACGAAACGCGGCAGCTCGTCCGGGTACGGCGTGAACGCGAGGTCGGCGGTGTAGGCGTAGTTCATCGAGTAGTTGAACATCGGCGCCCAGTACGCCTGTTCGCTGATGCGCTGCAACGCCTTGCGGTAGTTCTCCTTGCGCACTTGCGGGTCGAGGGCGTTATCGGCGGTCTGCAGCCAGCCCTGGACTTGCGGATCCTTGATGTTGTCGTCCGGATTGCCCTTGAACCAGGTGCCGGCCGACGCCGAGGTGTCGAGGATCGAGAACGAGCCCCAGGCCTGAAACGACATGGGCACCTTGCCGCCACGCTGCTGATCGCGCAGGGCGGCGTACTTCAAGAAGCGCAGCTTGGCGTTGATGCCCACGGCACGCAGGTTGCCGATGATGGCTTCGACGTAATCACGGTCGCGATAAGCGAAGATTTCGGTCTCGAAGCCATTGGGGTAACCGGCTTCGGCAAGCAGCGCCTTGGCCTTGGCCGGGTCATAGTCGTAGACCGTCGCCGCGGTGGTATCGCAGCCGAACTGGCCTGGATAACAGGCCACCTGCAAGGGCTTGGCTTCGCCACCGACCAATTGCGTGGCCAGCGCATTGCGGTTGATCGCATGGTTGATGGCCTGACGCACCTTGAGGTTTTTCATGGGCGAGTTTTCAGTGGAGGTGCCCCGGGCATCCAGAATCAGGAAACCGATGCGCATGGTTTCGCCGCTGGTCACGGTCAGGCTCTGCATACCTTTGAGGTCGACTGCCTGATCCGGGGTCACGCGCCACGTCCAGTCGACACCGTCGGTCATCAACTCGGCCAGGCGGGTTTCGGCATCCGGGATCACCCGGAACTTGAGGTGGCCGATATGGGGCTTGCCTTGCGGGCTGTCCGGGAAGTAGTCCTTGTTGATCTCCATCGTCACGCCTTCGCCAGCCACCACCGACACGGCTTTGTACGGCCCGGTACCGATTGGCTTGCGACTGAATTCGGCCAGGCCGACCTTCTCGAAATACTGCTTGGGGAACATCGGAACGGCGTTGGACAGGTATTCCAGGGCCGGAGGGAAAGGCTTCTTCAAATACAGGCGGACGCTGTAGTCACCGGTTTTTTCGGCGCTCTTGATCCAGTCGACGTTTTGCACGGTCACGACTTTCGCTTCGGGCGACACCACGTAGTTGAGGGTGAACACCACGTCGTCGGCGGTGAAGGCGTCGCCGTTGTGAAATTTGACGCCTTTGCGCAGCTCAAAATCGATGGTGGTGTCGTCGACCTGTTTCCAGCCAGTGGCCAACATGGGTTGGTATTGGCCGCTTTTGGGGTCGCGGTAGATCAGGTTGTCCCAGATCAGCCGCCCGAGAATCACGCCTTCGCGTAGATCGTTGTGATAGGGGCTGATGTTTTCAGGCTCACTGTCGGAAGCGTAAACCAGGGTGTCGTTGGCTTTACCGGCATGAGCCGGAAAACTGCTGATGAAGCCCATCAGCGCAATAGTGCAGGCGAAACCTTTGATGCCCATGCCGTCGTCTCCGTTGGCGAGAGTGGTTGAATCAAAGGGCAGCGAATCGCAAAAGCGGAAAGGGGGTAAAAAGATCAGGCTGTATTTTTTTTGATCTGGACACGAATGTAGGGAAAGGCTATCAATGCCACAAGAATAATATTTCGATACTTCCTTTGCCGAAAAGGCAAACCTTGGGGGCGCCGATGCAGCTGTATGGTGTGCAGTCCACGGCACTGCGCTATTTTCTTGAAGTGGCGCGATGCGGATCGATCAGCGAAGCCTCGGTACGGCTGAATGTCGCGGCGTCAGCGGTAAGCCGGCAGATTGCCAAGCTTGAATTGGCCCTGGATGCCAGCCTGTTCGAGCGTCGTGCCCGGGGCATGGTGCTCAGCGAGGCGGGGGCACGACTGGCGGCTTATGCGCGCAAGTCGCAGCTCGAGGCCGAGCAGGTGGTGCTGGAAATTACCGAGCTGCATGGCTTGCAACGAGGTCATGTGCATGTGGCCTGCTCGGAAGGCTTTGCACTGGAATACATGCCCAGGACCATCAGCGCGTTCCGGCGTGAGTATCAGGGTATTCATTTCACGTTGGAGGTCTGTGCGCCTGCCGAAGCGACCGAGAAGGTTCGTTCCGGCGAAGCCGATCTGGCGATGACCTTCAGCCTGACGCCGCAAAAGGAAATCAAGGTCGAACATGTCCTCAGCGGGGCGATTTTTGCCGTGGTCTCCAATGCTCATCCCTTGGCCGGGCGTGAAGCGGTCAGCCTCGCCGAGTTGCAACCCTGGCCCATTGCGCTCCCCAAGGCCGACACCACGATACGGCAACTGTTCGACATCTGTTGCGGCGTACAGGGGTTGTTGTTCGACCCGGTGTTGACCACTAATTACGTTGCCTCGCTCTATAGCTTCGTCCGCGAAGAGGGGGGTATCAGCCTGGCCAGCGAAATGACCTTGTACAAACAGGTGGCGGACAAGGCCCTGCAATGCTTGCCGATCCTCGATGAAGGCATGCATGCGCGGCGCATCGAACTGCAAAGCATGGCTGGACGCAATTTACCGGCAGCGGTTTGTGCCTTCAGGGATTTTCTGATTGCGGATCTGGCGAAAGCCAAGCTCTGAGTCGGGTGAATGTGTTCTCAATGTTTGAATGACGTCATTCGATTTTCTTGACCATCAGCCGCCGCGCTGTATCTGCTCCAGTATCAGGCTATCGGTGATGTTCATGTCGTCCAGCAACAGAAACATCTTGCTCAGCACCTCGGCCATTTTCCTGTCGGTGTCGGCGAACGGCAGGTAGAACTCCGTGACGCTGCTGCCTGCGGGCACGATGCACAGATAGTTGCCAGGTTCGATGTGGATGGCCGCGCTGCCCAAATGAATGCGGTAGTTCGCACGCTGGCCGGTCACGTGCAGAAAATGCCCTTCGCATTTAACGTTTTGCAACCCTAGCCCTCGAATCAGCTCGCCGACCAGTTCGGCGCGTCGTTGCAGGGTTTCTTGGCTGGTGCTGTAGTCGTCCGCGGCGTGGGCCACGGAGACCAGCAGGTCGGCGTCACGCATGACTTCCGAGAACAGCAGCGGCGGTACTTGCTCAAGGGGTAGGGCTTTGTGGTCGCGGTGGAACGCAATCGTGTCGAAGGTAAAGTGTTCTGTTTCCGAGAGGTAATGACCGGTATCCAGAAAGTTGAACAGGGCGTAAATGCCGTGCTCTTTGCTCTCGTAATAGATGTCCTCGACGCTGGAGGTCGACCAGTTGCGGACCTGTAGCAACCGGGCGGCGACTTTGGCTTTCAGGCGGTGGCCGGCAAAGCGGTTGGACCACAGGCCGGTGTCTCGCTCAGCAGGTGTCAGCAGGTACAGCTCGCGAAAGGCCTGTTTGAACGGCTGCACGCGGCGATGGGTCACCACTTCTTTCTGCCAGGCCGACAGTTGCCCTGCCGTGAACAGATGAAAAGGGTGAGCGATACGCAGAGTCTTTTCAGCGACGTGTTGGCGGCCTTCAAGGTCAGTCACCGTCAGCGTCGCGGCATCGAGCCAGCCCAGCGCGGCGTCGTCGGCCTGCACAATCAGCTGTTCGAGCAGCAGGCGAACGGCGGGCATTTTCAACAGCGGCTTCAGGTCGTCCAGGGCCAGGGTTTCGCCGCTGCTCATCATCGCTTCCAGGGTGCGGCAGAAGCGGGCGATCTGTTCCTTGAGCTGGGTTTGCTGCGTTTTGAGGGCGATGAAATCGGCGTTTTTGCGCACCGCAGGCGGCGCGGTTTTGAGTGTCTTTCCGGCTTTGCAGATGGCCAACGTGGGTGACAAGCCGTCGATGACGAGGGTGATGTCATAGCCATCGACGGTGGCGGCTGTCAGGGCGGACTCGGCGATCTCCGATTCCATGGCCCACTCCAGGCGAATCGCCGAGGGGTAACCGGCGACACGCGCCAGGTTTTCCAGGCCTGCCTGCACCGCTGCGTGGGAGTTGGCCTGGCGTTCAGCGCCGTACTTGCGCACCTCTTTGTGCAGTTTCTTGAGTGTCAGATAGCGTTGGCGTACGTCGTCCGCATCCTTGACGGGCAGTACACCATAGATGCGCATGGCCGCCTGTGCATGGCGGGTCAACTTCTTTTCCAGCGCCGCTCGACCGATGCCCTGGTAGGCGTCGAGCAGCACACGCGTCTCGGGAAACGCCCAGTGCGAGGGTTCGAGTGCCGCGAGGTACTCGCGCAGGTGGTCTGGGTCGGCCTCGGCCAGCGCCTTGTCCAGCAGGTAGCGATCCACCACACCCACGGTTTCATCCAGCGTATTGGGCAGGTCGGTGCCCCAGCCGGATCGAGGTGCCAGGGCAATGTTCAGGTATTCACGCTGGAACGCTTGCAGGTCACGCCAGCCGAGTGCGTCGAGCACCACCCGACTGGCTTGTCCGGCGTAGGGCAGGGCGGTCAGCAGGGTGTTTCTTGAAAAGCCGGACAACGTCGCGAGCAGCGCTGCCGATTGGTCTTTGGGCAAATCCTGGAGCAGCAGGAAGCATTGCAGCACCGCGGCCGTATCGCCGAAGCTGTCGAAGTCATCCGGCGTCATGCCCAGTCGTTCGATGACCGCCAAGGCCTGCAGCAACCAGCGGGTCTGATACACCTCGACCGCGCGGAAGGTGTCAGCCAGCCTCGCGGCGTTGTCGGGTAATCCAGCCAGGGCGTCCTCGACGTAACGAGCGGTGAAGTTCGCCAGTTCCGAAGGCACTTCGGCGGGGGCGTCGTCAGGCTGAGATGACTCATCATCGATGTCTTGCGGGTCATCGTCGTTTGAGTCGTCTTCGTCGAAATCTTCATCGGCGTACCGATCCAGGTCCGCATCATCGCTGTCCAGCCCGGTGTCGTCTGAGTAGAACATCATGGCACGGCCCCAGGTATTGGCCGCCCGGACGAAGCGCGGGTAATCGAGGCGGCCCGCTTCCATCAGGCCCAACGCGATGCGCCTGATTTCCTCGTGCCCGTAGATATACGCATCGGCGAGTGTCCTTTGTTCACCACCCGGCGTTGAAGGGGGCTGCTCGCGGTTCCAACTGCCGTCCAGCAACCATTCGGCGAAGGTCTGCCAGGCCGGGGTGGACGGGTAATGACTCAGGCGATTGATGCACGCCGGGACGTCAGGGAAGGCCCAGGCCTGGTCTGGACGTCTTCGGTAATAGGCCGGGCCATCTTCGTCAGTGGGCAATGGATAGTCACTGTCCTCTAAGGCGAATTGCAGCATGTGCCGCAGTCGCGCGCAGATCTGCTCCCGCGCATAGGCGTCCGGGTGAGCCGTGATCCACGCATCGCAGAGTCGATATTGCAGGCCATAGCGCTGTTGATCGCGACGGTCCTCCAGATCATCCCAAATGGTCGGGAACACAAAACCATCCGCCAGCGCCTTGGGCCCCTCCTGGGGATGCTGCCTGACCCAATCATCGGCTATGCGCAGGCAGTCGATGCCGTCCCAGAAATCGGGCTCGAATTCGTCGTATTGGCTGAGCTCGGGATAGTCATCCAACGCGCTATCACAGAATGCTCGCAGCGCAGCGAGGCGTGTGGCTTGTTCGGGCACAGGACGGCGTGAATGCATGAGGGTATCCGAGGGAAGTGAACGACGAGGATCAACCGCCAATCAGCGGCACCAGGCGGATAAACGTGAGCGTGGAAGGGGGGCTCAATTCGATTGTCTCATCGAGACTTTGCAGCATGACGCCGTTGTGCAGAACGCGGAATGCACGGGCTTCAAACCCCTTCAGGGCTCGCTCGACCTCAACGCCGACATCCAGGTCTGGAGCCGCGCGGGCCTGAGGCATGACAACCGCACCTTCACGGGCTTGCCGAAGAACGTCCCGCTCGTTCAGGTACTGGCGGTCGAGCATTTCACGCATCGACGCTTGTTCCAGCCAGTGCTGGACCGACAACGCGGCGATCTGTTCGGCCACGGTCAGGCGGATGAGCTCGGCGACCGTCAAGGTCAACGAACTCGGGGTCAGGGTGACAGGGGGCAGCAAAGGCTCCTGGCGTGCGCCTTTCAGGCAATAGCTATGAACCACGAACTCCATGACGCATTCCTTGCAAGCCAAGCCAGCCGGGCGGATGGCGCCTTAGCATATCCCGGCCGGCAATAAACTTCATCGCGCCGCGTGCTCGGGCGTCGTAATAGAAGCCTGACAGGTTGTGGTTTACGACATTACTTTTCGTACGGTGCCTGGCTCAGATTACTTTTTCACTATCGCCATCCTGCGACCACTCATGAAGCACAGCAGGCCCCCCATGGCGGTCAGTGCGCTTAACGCATAGAACATCGTGGGGGCCGGAGTATGCATCAGCAGGTATCCGCAGATCACCGGGCTCAAGGCGCCGCCGAGAGCTGCCAGGTTTTGAGCACCGTAGTAGCTGCCGCGCAGCTCTTCCGGCGCCAGGGTATCGACGAAAAGGAATTCGGCCGGGTAAATGATCATTTCACCGAGGGTGAAAATGAACATTGCCACGCACCAGCTCACGATGTCGTCTGCCAGGCTGAAGCCGATCAGGCCAAGAATGAACAGGCTGGTGCCCGCTGCAATCCAGTAGCGCAGCTTCTCGCGATCGAGGAACCGGCCGATCTGGTATTGCAGCAGAATTACGGTGACGGCGTTGCAGGCGAGCAGGGCGGCCATGATGTCCAGCGCGCGTTTGGAGTCGTGGGTCACCAGCAGGTATTGCGACAAGTAGAGGGTAAAGCGTCCGTGCACCACGGTGCTGAGCAGGCAGCCGCAGGTGAACATGATCAGGGTGCGGTCGTTTTTCAGGGTCTTCAGCGTCTTGAGAAAACTGGGCGGTTGACCAATGACCGGTGTCAGAGCGGCATCCCTGGGGATTCCGGTCATCAGGAAGATGCTGAAAAACGCGATGCCACCGGCGATCAGGAACGGCGCAATCGGGTAGACACCGGCAATCACCACGCCGAGCATGGGGCCGGTGGCATAGCCGATGTTGGTCAGGGTGTAGCGCAGGGAAAATGCCTTGGCGCGTTGGCCCATGGGCAGGTTTTCGCTGAGGATCGCTTTCGAACCGATAAGGAACAGCGCTGACGCGGTCTCGGTGATTACCACGGTCATGGTGGTCAGGTAGAGGTTTTCGGCAAAGGTCAGCAGGATGAAACCGATGGCACTGGAGAGCATCGCCAGGATCAGCAGGCGGCGCTTTTCCAGGCGGTCGATGACATAGCCACCATACAGTGCCAACAGGGTGGCGATGAACACTGCGATACCGAGCAGCAAGCCGACATCCTGTTGGTTGAGGCCCAACTTATTGCTCAGGAATAACGTGAGCAATGGACTGGTAATGGCGCGGCTGACGACGATGGTCAGTGAAACGATCATCAAGCGTCGGATAACGAGCGAGTAAGTGGCCACGGAGCTATAAATGTCCTTATTCAGATTTTTGGCGTTCGCCGCAATACCGCGTCGCTGCGAGCGCGGACAAGCCAGCGATCCAGTGTGCGTACCGATTGCAGTTCTTCAATACGCCACAGTTGCTCCAGTAGTCCTTCAGCCTGTTCCCGCGGCATCACCGGCATCGTCAAGCTGAAAAACTTCTGCTCCAGAGCCACATCAGTCAGCGGATTGCCTGGCGCGCCCAATGGTACTTCCACGCACAAGCTCGCCTGCCGGCCATCCACGGTCCGCAGCGTCACCACGGGCTCGCCATCCTCGGACAGGCGCGGGTCGACTTCAAGGTGAATGCGCGACAGCCATTGGGTCATATGCGGATCGTTGCGTTGCGAGTCGTCAAAAGCCTGCAATCGACAATGCCCCTGCACCAGCCGCGCGGCCAAGGCATACGACAGGCTCATTTGCGCGGCTGCAAGGGTGCTGACGTCCTGACCGCCACACATGTTGTGGAGAAACCTGCTCAGCAGTACCTGCACGTCTTCGACCTGGTCGACCCGTGCATTCAGTTGATCCAGCAGCAGCCCCAGAGCGTCGATGGCCGAATGGGTCCCGCGGCAGGAGGCATGGGGTTTGATCGAGCAACGGGCGAGCTTCCAGACCACACCAAGGTCCGCATCCAGCGCTTCGGGCATGGAGGTCTCCGGGGCGAGGGTTTTCAGAAAACCACCCCAGACCTCATCGAACAACTGCGTCGGCCCGCTGATGCCCTGTTGGGCAAACCGCGCCGCCAGTAGCCCACCTTCTGCGGCTCGTCCGCTGTGCAGTTTCTTGCTCTGCGAACCGTCGTGGATAAAGGCCCACAGGCCACCGCTGAAACTGCCGGCAATGCCTAGCGCCGCGAGGGTTTGCCGCGCATCCAGGCCCAGGATGCGTGCACTGGCTGCTGCCGCACCGAACACTCCACAGGTCGCGGTGGAATGCCAACCGGCGCCGTTGTGGGCTGAATAGCCACCGCATGCTTCGAGCACCCGACGGCCCACTTCGTAGCCGATCACTACGGCACAGATGAACTCACGACCACTCACTGGCCGCGCGAGCAGCGAAACTGCCGCCATCACCGCCGGGAGCACAACGGCACCGGAATGATCGCAGCCACCGGTGTCGTCCAGCTCCAGGGCATGGGCGGCAACACCGTTAAGCATTGCTGCCTGAGCCGCGTTAACCTGCAGATCAGTGCCCCAAACCGCCACCTCACCCGTTTCACCGACAAACACCTTGCCCGCCTGTTCTGCGACACCGCTATCGGCTCCGGCCAGCGTCGCGCCGAACGTATCAAGAATGTGCCGCTTGGCTTGCGCCACCAATGCAGGAGGCAAATCTTCAAACCGCAGGTCCACACAGAATTGCGCCAGACGTTGCAGACGTTCGCTCATAAAACGTAATCCCGATAATGTCGCTCGTAAACGGACGCCGGATGATCCTCGGCGACCGGCGTTGCGGTTTCTGCCCACCACTGCGCGACCTCGGCACCCGTGGCGATCCACACGTCATCGTGCTGTTGAATGCCCTCGATCAACTCGCGCAACACGCCTATCCGTCCCGGCGTGGCGATGATTTCCGGGTGGAGGCGAAGCACGTAGCACAGGCCAAAGCGATGAAACCCGGCGAAGTCCATCTGCAGGTTGCCCAAGGTGTGGCTGTAGGACGCGATCCGCGATTGCCCCGGCGGCACCGCCGGGCTCAGGTTGAAGGCGAAGTAAGGCTCGTCTTCCAGTTCATGATGCAGGGGGAGTTCAATGACGCTGGGTGCAGTTGGGTGAGCGAATGGCAAGTCATCGCCGCGCCACGACGAGGACCAGCGGATGCCCTGGACTTTCAAGGCCTCGATGAACCCCGGTGCGGCATTGCCCGCCGGGATTCGAAAGCCGACCGGCCGCTGGCCGGTCAGTCCGGCCAGGGCCTCACAGCCCTTGGCGATGTCATCGCTTTGCGCGGCCAGGTCCAGCGTGTCGTAGTCCTGATGACGATAACCAGCGCAGGCGATTTCATGGCCGTCGGCCTGGATCGCCTGAATGTGTTCGGGGTTTTCCTGCGCAACGATGCCGGGGACAAACCAACTGCTGAAGACCTCGAGTTCCTTGAACAGGCCGAGCAACCGCTCCACGCCGCGTTGGGTGCCGTAGCGCCATACCGACAAGGTCTTGTCACGTCCGGCGACTTCCGGGGCCTGGGTCAGGATGCCGTGGATGTCGTTGTAATCGACGGTCAGTACCACGGCGCAGCGATAACCTTTCGGCCAGGGAGTGAGATCAGCCATGGTGATGCTCCTTTAGCCACCACTGGGCGACGTCGCGGCAGGTGGCGAACCATACGTCGTCGCGCTGGCGCATGTGTTCGAAGAGTTTTTCCAGCAGCAGGATGCGCCCCGGCTTACCGGTAATCTTGGGGTGGAACAGGGTGGTCAGGCATAAGCCTTCGCCCATCGCGCCGTCGTATTCGCGGCACCAGTTATCCAAGGTCAGCGCGTAGCTGGCCGTGCGGTCCAGCCCGCAAGGGAAGTTCGGCGCGCGGGTATAGGCGAGGGAGGCGTAGTCGTCCATTTCCCAGCGGCCAGGGATTTCCACCAGCGGCGTATCGAACCCCGGCACGTTCACCAAGTACGGTCGATCGTCTCCACGCATGCTGCTGGAATAGGTAACACCGGCCTCCACCAGCATGGCCGGGGTTTCGGCACGCCAGTCGCCGGACGGCGTCCGAAAACCTTCTGCGCGAATGTTCAGGTGTTTCCAGAACACCTCGCGGGAGGTGTTCATCACCTCTTTTTGCTGATCCAGCGTCAGGGCGTAAAAAGATTCGTGTTTGTAGCCGTGATAAGCCACCTCATGCCCGCGTTCGACAATCGCCTGGCACTGTATCGGCCAGTTCTCTACGACCCAGGCCGGCACGAAGAATGTCGTCGGGATACGGAACTCGTCGAGCAGATCGAGCAGGCGTGGTAGCGCCCGGTAAGGACCATAGCCACCGAAACCGAAGTACTCGGGCTTGCGCCAGATCGAGCCGTTGAGCATGGCGTCACCGGTCGGGCCATCGAGGTCGAAGGCCAGGGCCAGGCAGGCCTTGTATTTGTCAGGCCAGGTGGGTTGGGGCGAGGAGGACATCTGTAGTGCTCCAATAATCTTTCAAATACACAACCTATCCCTGTGGGAGCGAGCTTGCTCGCGATGAAGTCGGCACACTCACATCTGCGCCGGCTTCATCGCTTTCGCGAGCAAGCCCGCTCCCTCATTGGATTAGGGGACGTTGCGCGGTTACTTCCCGGCGTTGATGGTCACGGTCTTGATTGCACCCAGTTCCAAGTCCCATTTTTTAAGGATCGCCTGGTAGCTGCCGTCATCGATCATGCTCTGCAGCGCAACCTTCACCGCTTCGCTGAGCTCGGGTTTTTTCTTGCTCACGCCCATCCCACTGAACTGCTCGGAGATCGGCAGGCCCACGGTCTTGTACATGTCCTTTTCCTGGGTCTTGAGGTAGGGCAGGGTTTCGCTGCCCTGCATGGCCGCATCGATGCGACTCTGGCGCAGTTGCGCACGGGCATCGGCCGAGCCTTCGGTGCCGATCACATTGATCGCAGGCTTGCCGGCGGCTTCACAGTTGGCCTTGCTCCACTCGGCGATTTCCGTCGGGAAGGTGGTGCGGCGGCTGGTGCCGACTTTTTTGCCGCACAGGTCGACGATCTCGTTGGTGTCCTTGTTTTTCTGCAGGGTGTAGAACTGCGGACCGCTGGTGAAGTAGTCGATGAAGGTCACGCTGGCCTGACGTTCGGCGGTGTCGGTCATGCCCGACAGCACCATGTCCACGCGGTCGGTGGTCAGGGCGTTGATCATTTGTTCGAAGCCGGTTTCCTGCCATTTGATCTTCACGCCCAGGCGTTCGGCCAGGGCATTGCCCAGGTCATAGTCCAGACCGGTGAGGGTGTTGGTGGCCGGGTCCTTGAAATCCATCGGCGGGTAGTTCGGCATGATCGCTACGACGATCTCGCCCTTGGCCTTGATACTGGCCGGCAATTCAGTGGCGACGGTGACGCCGGATGCCATAACGCCTGCGAGCAATGCTGGAATAACGAAGTTCTTCATGGTCGTTCTCTTTTGAGTGTTGTGAGCGCCAACGGGCGCTTAGGTTCGAACGGCAGAAATGAAGCTTTGGGTGCGAGGGTTTTGCGGACTTATTAGTATTTCTTCGGGGCTTCCAGCCTCCACGATTTGCCCGCCGTCCATGAACACCATGCGGTTGGAAACCTCGCGAGCGAAGCCCAGTTCATGGGTGACGACGATCATGGTCATGCCGGTCTGCGCCAGATCGCGCATCACCGACAGCACCTCACCGACCAGTTCCGGGTCGAGTGCCGAAGTGGGTTCATCGAACAGCATCAGCTTGGGGCGCATGGCCAATGCACGAGCGATGGCGACGCGTTGCTGCTGGCCGCCCGAAAGCTCGATCGGGTAGCTGTTGCGCTTGTCGGCCAGGCCGACGCGGGCGAGCAGCTCCAGCGCTTCCTCATTTGCCTCTTTGGGTGAGCGCTTGAGCACCTGGCACGGTCCTTCGATGATGTTCTGCAGCACGGTCATGTGCGGGAACAGGTTGAACCGTTGAAACACCATGCCGGTGGACAGCCGCTGGCGGGCGATCTGCGTTTCGTTGAGTTCGTGCAGCTTGTTACCGACGATCCGGTAGCCCACCAGTTCGCCGTCGACCCACAGGCCGCCCTTGTCGATTTTTTCCAACTGGTTGACGCAGCGCAGCAAGGTGCTTTTTCCCGAGCCGGACGGGCCGATGATGCACAGCACTTCGCCTTGCTCGACTTCGATGTTGATGTCCTTGAGCGCGTGGAACTGGTCGTAGTATTTATTCAGGCTCACGGCCTTGACGATGCTTCTCATGTGGAACTCCTCAGGAACGCTTGCCGGCGCCGCGGGCGAAACGACGCTCCAGGCGGCTCTGACCAAAGGACAGGACGGTGACGGTGGCCAGGTACCAGATGCCGGCGACGATCAGCAGCTCCATCACGCGGGCGTTGGCGTAGTAGATGTTCTGGGCGTTGTAGAGCAGTTCCGAGTATTGGATGACGCTCGCCAGCGAGGTCATTTTCACCATGCCGATGAACTCGTTTCCCACCGGTGGAATGATGATGCGCATGGCCTGGGGCAGGATGATTCGACGCAGCGCTTGCAGGCGCGGCATGCCGATCGACTTCGCGGCTTCATACTGCCCGGTGTCCACCGAGAGTAGACCGGCACGCACCACTTCAGCGGTGTAGGCACCTTGGTTGATGCTCAAGCCAAGCAGGGCCGCCACGAATGGGGTCATCAGGCTCACGGTGTCCATTTCGAACAGGCCGGGGATGCCGATGGTGGGGAAGATCAGCGCCAGGTTGAACCACAACAGCAGTTGCAGGATCAGCGGCGTACCGCGAAACAGCCAGGTGTAGATCAGCGCCACATAGCGCAGGATCGGGTTGGCCGACATGCGCATGATCGCGGTGATCACACCGAACACGATCCCCAGCGCCATCGCCAGCACCGCCATGACGACGGTGTTGAGCAGGCCCCACATGATCGCCTGGGAGGTCAGGAACTGGCCGATGTACGACCATTCGATCTTGCCTTCGGCGAAGGCGCGCACCAGGCCGATGAGTGCGATGACGATCACCGTGGCGAAGAAGATCCGCCCGTAGTAGCGCCGGGGCACATGATCGTACTGGGTGATGTCGAACTGGTTTTCCGCCAGCTTGCGCTCCGCCTGGAGTCGTTCTGCCTGTGTCTGGCTCATGGTGGTTCTCCGTACTCGGTTTCGGCGCTATCGCTGTGGGAGCGAGCTTGCTCGCGATAGCGGTGGGTCAGTCCACGTTGATGTTGAAGGTGAAGCCGTAATCGCGAGCAAGCTCGCTCCCACAGGTTTTGTGTGCCGCTTCAGAGGCGGAAGCCCTGATAGTCCTCGGTCCATTGCTGCTGGGCGGCGAGGGCGGTTTTCAACCGGCCGATCTGTTCGCGCACCTGTTGTGGCGCGGTCCCGCCCCAGCCGCTACGGGCAGCGATGGCGGCTTCGAGGGTCAGGCTTTCGCGCACTTGCGGTGTGAGGCGCGGGTCGATTTCCGCCAGCAGTGCGGGGGAGGCTTCCCACAATTCGATATCGTTTTTCTCGCAAGCCTGGACCAACGCGCCGGTGATCTCGTGAGCTTCCTTGAACGGCACGCCGCGCACTGCCAGCCAATCGGCGACTTCGGTGGCGAGGGTGAAGCCCAGCGGTGCCTGGCGACGCAGTTCTTCGACGTTGACTTTCATGGTCGCAACCATTCCGGCCATGGCCGGCAGCACCAGCAACAGGGTGTCGACGCTATCGAGCACGCCGTTCTTGTCTTCGCTCAAGTCGCGGTTGTAGGACAGTGGCAAGGATTTGAGGGTGGACAGCAGACCGGTCAGGTTGCCGATCAGGCGTCCCGCCTTGCCCCGTGCCAGTTCGGCGATGTCTGGATTCTTTTTCTGCGGCATGATCGAACTGCCGGTGGCGTAGGCGTCATCGAGCGCGACCCAGCGGAACTGCCGCGACGACCACAGGCAAAACTCTTCGGCCAGGCGCGAGATATTGATGCCGAGCATGCTGGCGATGAACAGGAACTCGGCGACGTGATCGCGACTGGCAACGGCGTCGATGGAGTTTTCGCAAACACCGCTATAGCCCATTTCCTTTGCCGATTGCTGAGGCAGACGCGCGATAGCCGAGCCAGCCATGGCCGCCGCACCCAGTGGCGACAGTGATGTACGCACGTCCCAGTCCACCAGGCGCTGTACGTCGCGCAGCATCGACTGGGCGTGGGCCAGCAGGTGATGAGCGAACACGATCGGTTGTGCCTGTTGCAGGTGGGTGAAGCCGGGGCAAATACTCTCGATGTGTTGCTCGGCCTGGTCCACCAGTGCCTGCTGCAAACCCAGCACTTCAACGGCCAGGGTGCGCACGTGGTCACGCAGGAACAGCCGCAGGTCGTTGGCGGTCTGGTCGTTGCGCGAACGACCGGCACGCAGCTTGCCACCGAGGGCGCCGAGGCGTTCTGTCAGCAGGCGCTCGATAAAGGTGTGGACGTCTTCGTCATCCAGGGTCGGGGCGATGCCGCCAGCGCGGTAGTCCGCGCCGATGCGTTCCAGGGCGTCGAGCATGGTCAGGGTTTCTTGCTCGCTCAGTAGTCCGGCGCGCTGCAATTCCCGGGCATGGGCCTTGGAGCCGGCGAGGTCATACGGGGTAAGTCGGAAGTAACGCTCAGGGCAACGGGAGAGGGCCGCCAGGGCTGCGGAAGGGCCGCTTTTGAAGCGAGCACCCCAGAGACGGTCGGTGGTTTGGGCCATTGTTGTTTTCCTCGTCAGTAACGCGAACTGAAATGGGTAATCCGGGCCCAAACGTCGCTGAAAAATAGGCGTGCGAAATCGGGCCAGAGCAGTTTTCAAGGGGCAGTTGCAACGGAGCGAGAGCTGATCGAAGTGTCAGCTTTTAATGTTTCGAGATCAGTGGTTTGGCATGGATGCCTGGGATTTATTGGCGGTTGCCAAGGCTGGTTTTCTGTGTTCATTATTATTAGGCCAGCTATATTTTTTGTTGTTGGACACAGACTGTTGGATAGGGCACCAGAGGTAAATAAGCATTATGGAAACCCCACTTTCCAATTCCGGAAACCCGCCGCCGAAACCGCTGCAACGGGCACCGTTAGCCCTGAGTGGGCTGGACTTCAAACTGCTCAAGGTGTTTAAGGCCGTGGTCGAGGCAGGAGGCTTCAGTGCTGCGCAAAATGAGCTGAATGTAGGGTTGGCAGCCATTAGCAAACAGATTTCCGATCTGGAAATCCGTATCGGCATGCGCCTTTGCACGCGGGGGCGAGAGGGGTTTCACCTGACAGAAGAAGGGCGTCTGGTATATCAGGCGTCAATAGATTTATTTGCCTCGGTTGACAATTTCCGCGATCGTCTTAGTTCCGCACAAAATGAACTTGTCGGCGATCTTGGCGTGGGAGTTATTGATAATACGATCTCTGATTCCAATTCGCCGTTAGTTGCCGCGCTTAAGCATATAAATGAACAGTCGCCCAAGGTCAGGTTTCAACTTCAGGCCACGCAACTTGATGAGGTTGAAAGAGGTGTCGTCGAGGGGCGATTGGTGGCGGGAATTGTGCCGATTTATCAAAAGCGCGAAGAGTTCGATTACTACGCGTTATACGAAGAGCGCTCGGAGGTTTATTGCGCGCTCGGCCACCCGCTGTTCTCCATGGCGGACGCGGACTTGGGGGAAAATGTGCTCAAGGATTACGAGTGCATCAACCATCGCTACGCGATTCATCGCGACAAATTGAAATTTGCCCACTACGACAGCTTTTCCGCCTCGGCAACCCAGGTGGAGGCCGTTGCACTGCTGATCAAAACAGGGTGTTTCCTGGGCTTCCTGCCCCAGCATTACGCCGCGCCGATGGTCGCGCGGGGCGAGTTTCGCGCGGTGCGCCCGGACCTGTTCAACATCGTCACGCCGTTCAGTCTGATACTGCGCCATAACATAGTGCGCAGCCCCCTGGTCAAGGCATTTGCTCTGGCATTGGGCGTGGACTTAAAAGTCCCGGTATGAATGTTTTTCGCGTTAAACACTAACGAGCACCGGTTACGAACAACAACGATTGACCAAGCGTAAAGGCCCAGCATTTACAGCAGTACTAACGCCGTTCTATTCGGCCTCTGTTGCGTCGACCGATTGAGTCTACAGCTGATTGTTGCCAGTCAAGGCACGGAGAAGTCGGCTCTCCCAGACTGATGGACCTGTTCATGGACGGTCTGTGCGCTGACATCCCCGAAAGCTTGAAGAAGAAACCGTCGAGAACTTAACTAAGCGCTCGACGAACAGTGTGCCTACAACGAGCGATGCAAAGGCGCTAGCATGAGCGTTTACTCATAGAAGGGCCCATCATGCGAAACCTCCCTCCTTCTTCGAGCCTGCGCGCCTTTGAAGCCGCTACCCGGCACGCCACGTTCACCGCGGCAGCAGAGGAGTTGCATGTCACACAGAGCGCCGTGAGCCACCAGCTCAAGCATTTGGAACAGCTCTGGGGATTGCAACTGTTTCATCGCGGCAACTCGCTGCACCTGACCTCGGCAGGCGCAGCGCTTGCGCCCATCGTGCGGGAGTTCTTCATGAAGCTCGAGGCCACCTTGGCCGATCTGCGCGAGCAGAACGGGCGGCAGCGGCTGAGCGTGAGCACGACCTATTCTTTCGCCTTGAAGTGGTTGCTGCCCAGGCTGCCTGATCTGGCGCAAGCGCATCCGGAAATTCTGCTTACCTTGGACAGTACCGATAGCCCCATTAATTTCTCGACGACAGACCCGGACGTGGCTATCCGCCTGGGCAACGGGCATTTTCCTTCGCTGTTTTCAGAGTTTCTGTTCCGCGAGCAGATTTTCCCAGTCGCCAGCCCGACGTTGCTTGCACGCTTTGGTACGCCTCAAACGGCCGCCGAATTGCTGCGCTATCCGCTGCTTACGCGCGATGGCGCAGCGTTGGTGCCGAAATGGGAGCAGTGGTTTGCCCAGGTGGGCGTCGAGGTCACGAGCTTGAAGGAAAGCATTCGCTACGCAGATACCAATATGACCATCGAGGCGGCGCTCCTGGGACAAGGGATCGCGCTGGCACGCAGCGGGCATGTCGAAGCCGAACTCAATGACGGCCGTCTTGAAAGGCTTTTCGAACTGCCGTGTGCATCGCCCCTGGCGTATTACTTCGTATGCCCCAAGGGGATCGAGACCCAGCCTCATATCACCCACTTTCGTCGTTGGCTGGTTACCCAGGCCCTGGACGCGCAGCACGCTTATGCATGAGGTTTTCTTCATGCCGGGATGAAGAGACTTTGCTTTTTTGGCGCTACTCGATCGGTCTAGGATGATGCATGCCTTTACACATCATCTGCCTCGTCTTGTTCGCCGCGCTGCTGCATGCCAGCTGGAATGCCATGCTGCGCGGGGGCACCGACCGTTTGTGGTCCATGACCATCATGTGCGTGGCGATAGCCTTGGCGAGCGTCATCGTGGCGGCGCTGCTGGCGCCGCCCGCCCGTGCCAGCTGGTTCTGCGTCGGACTCTCCGCTGTATTGCACGTGGGTTACAACCTGTTCCTGGTACGCAGTTACAAGTCCGGCGACCTGGGCCAGACCTATCCAATCGCCCGCGGTGTATCCCCGGTCCTGATCGTCCTGGCCGCTTCGCTGTTCGTGGGTGAGCGGGTGGCGCCGAGTGGACTGCTAGGTATTGCGTTGGTGTCGACCGGAATCCTCTCGCTGGCTTATACCGGGCGCCGGCGGGCGTTACCTGACTTGCGCTACGCACTGGGAACCGGTTTTTTCATTGCCGCTTACAGCGTCGTCGATGGCATGGGTGTTCGCCTCTCCGGGGCGCCAATGGCCTACACCGCATGGATGTGCCTGTTGTGGGGCGTGATGATGCCCCTGGTTTATATCGGACTGCGAGGTGCCAGCAGCCTCTTTGCCTGGCGGCCAGGTATCGCCGCAGCCTTCGCTGGCGGGTTGGTTTCATTGCTGGCCTACGGCGTCGTGATCTATGCCATGGCCCATGCCCCGATGGGGGCGGTGTCCGCCCTGCGGGAAACCAGTGTCATGTTCGCCGCGTTGATCGGGTACGCCTTTCTTGGCGAAGCATTGACCTTGCGCAAGCTGCTGGCATGCGCCGTTATTGCGCTCGGTACGCTGGTTATCGGTTGACGCCACTTTTTTCATTGGGCTGTGAGGATTGACCATGAATGACCGTTCGCAAAACCCTGTGATCCTGATCACCGGAGGCGGGCGCGGGATCGGGGCGGCGACGGCCCTGCTGGCCGCTGAGCAAGGTTACAACGTCGTGCTGACCTACATCGCCGATGAGGCGTCGGCGTTGGCGGTGGCAGCGCAAGTCGAGGCCAAGGGGAGCCGTGCCTTGGCGGTACGTGCCGATAACGCCGACCCAGCCCAGGTCGCCGAACTCTTCGCCACCCTTGACCTGCGCTTCGGACGACTCGATGTGCTGGTCAACAACGCTTCGATATTGGCACGCCAATCTCGCTTGGAAGATCTTGGCTTCGAGCGCATGCAGCGAATCTTTGCGGTCAACACCTTGGGCCCGATGCTCTGCGCGCAACACGCGACCCGGCGCATGGCCTACCGTTATGGCGGGCGTGGCGGTGCCGTCATCAATATCTCTTCGGCGTCAGCCCGCCTCGGTAGCCCGAATGAATACGTGGACTACGCAGCGTCCAAGGGGGCGGTTGAAACGTTCACGACCGGTTATGCCAAGGAAGTGGCTCGGGAGGGGATTCGGGTCAACTGCGTTCGACCCGGGCATATCTACACCCAGATGCATGCCAGTGGCGGAGAGCCGGGCAGAGTCGACCGGGTGAAGGAGACGATCCCGATGGGGCGTGGCGGCCAGCCGGAGGAGGTGGCGCGGGCCATTCTCTGGTTGGCGGGGCCGCAGGCTTCGTTTGTGACGGGCACCTTTCTGGATGTGACCGGAGGGAAGTAGACCGGCTAGCGAGGTCGTCCTGCAGAGAATAGGATTTGGGCTTGCAAGTCGCCGCTAATCCCTTGTCGGGATCGCGGCGAAATGAGGGGCCTATCGCTACTTGTAATGTTGCTCAAACACCGCCAACTGCTCAGGCTTGATCAACTGAAAGGGCACCCAGACGTCCGTTTCCACCGGCTCCCCCTTGATCATCTTGAGCGCTGCCTGTACCGCGCTGGTCGCCTGGGCCTTGGGATCCTGGAACACCGAGGCGACCAGCATCCCGCGCTTGATCGCCGCGAGGCCGTCGGGCAAGCCGTCGATCCCGACGATGGCGACCTCGCCCTTGGCCTTGCCGGCCTGCTGCAAGGCCATGGCCGCACCGATGGCCATCTCGTCGTTGTTGGCGACGATGGCGTCGAACCGACTGCCCGCCAGCAACCAGTTACTGGTCAGGTCCATCCCTTTGTTGCGCTGCCACTCGGCACTTTGCTGTTCGACGATCTTGATTCCCGGGTAGTCCTTGAGCACCTGTTTGACGCCTTCGGTGCGGTCGTGGGTGGCGTTTTGCGCCAGGTCGCCCATGATGATCGCGAGGTTGCCCTTGCCGCCGAGCTTTTCGGCCAGGTAGCGCATCTGCAGCTGTCCGGCCTCGATGTCATTGGACGCGACCGTGACGACGCCCTTGGGCAAGGTGCGCTCGTCCGGGTGACGGTTGACGTAGACCAGCGGCATCTTCGCTTCGACCGCGGCGCGGGTGATATTGGCCGTGGCGGAGGTGTCCACCGGCAGGACAATCACCGCATCCACTTTCTGGTTGATAAAGCCCTGGACCTGGTTGAGTTGGCGCACCACATCGCCTTGGGCGTCCTCGAACTGGATCTGCACGTTTTCCTTTTTCGCGGCCTCGTCCAGGCCGTTACGCACGTAGGTCATGAAGTTGTCGTCGACCCTGGCGATGCTGACGCCGATGCGGTAGTCGGCGGCGGCCCATTGGCTGAACAGCAACAGCAGGGTGGCGAAAAGCAGTGTGCAACGACGCATGATGATTGTCCTTTTGTTGTTATGAGTTGTACGTCACCAAGAGATGAAAATCTGCCGCACTTTTGAATTCGGCGCGCCTTTATCCATCAAGCGTGAAGGCCTGCCGGAAACGCTCCAGCGCGACCTCGCTGTCACCGCTGGCCCAGCCTTCGAGGCCGACGACACCGCTGTATCCCATGCCGAACAAGGCCTTGGCAATGGCGGGATAGTGGATTTCACCGGTGCCGGGCTCCATGCGCCCCGGCACATCGGCGACCTGGATTTCGCCGATGGCGTTGCCGGCGCGCTGGATCAGTTCGATCAGGTTTCCTTCGCCGATCTGTGCGTGATAGAGGTCCAGGTTCATCTTCAGGTGCGGGCTGCCCACGGCTTCGATCAGCGCCAAGGTATCGTCAGCGCGGGCGAACGGCGTACCCGGGTGGTCGACTGCGGTGTTGAGGTTTTCCAGCAGGAAAACCCGACCGGCGTCTTCGCCCAGGCGGGCGATTTTTTCCAGCGTCTTGCAGGCGCTTAACCACATGCGCCCGGTGGTCTGGGCCACGGGTTTGACCGGCAGGCCCTGGTCACCCAGGCCGGTGCCATGCAGGTTCAGGCTGGGGCAGCCCAATTGAGCGGCGACGGCCAAGGATTCCTGGGCGCTGTCGAGCAGTTGCTGGATGCCCTCGGGATCGGTCAGGTTGCCTGAGATGTAGCCGGTCATGGAGGTGAAGTCCGCGCCGCTCGCTGCGAGGGCTTGGATGTCTTTGGTCGTCCAGTTCCATATCTCGACGCTGAAGCCCAGGGCATGAATGCGTTTGACACGCTCGATGAAGGGCAGGTCGAGGAAGACCATTTCGGCGCTGATCGCCAGTTTGAACGGGATGAAACTCATGACCGGGCTCCTTGCACGCGCACCGCTTTGCCCTGTTGGAAGGATTCGATACAGGCACGGGCAATGGCCAGTGCCGCCCGCGCGTCTTCACCGCTGGCGAGAGGTTTTTTTCCACTGCGCACGCAGTTGGCGAAGTGGTTGAGCTCGGCCACATAGGCATCCCGCAGCAGGTCGGTGTCCATGCGCTGGGTATCGGCCTGGACTCCATTGGCCAGGTACCGCAGCAAGTCGGAGTCGTTGACGTTGCCCATGGTCAGCATGCCAGCGCTGCCGAATACTTCGCCGCGGACGTCGTAGCCATACACGGCCTGGAAATTGGCCTCGGCCGTGGCAATGGCGCCGTTATCGAAACGGATCGTGACCACCGCAGTGTCGAGAAACCCTTTGGCCTTGTAGGCCGGTGCGATCAGGGCATCGGCCATCACAAAAACCTCAACCGCCTCGGCGCCCGGATTCAGGTAGCGCAGGGTGTCGAAGTCATGGATCAGGGTTTCCAGGAAGATCACCCATTGTGGTGACGCAGCCGGGTTGTTCAGCGCTGGGTCGCGGGTCAACGAGCGCAGCAGTTGTGGCGTACCGATCCGGCCGGCAACCACGTCCAGGTGGGCGGTGCGGAAGCTTCTGGCGAAGCGGCGGTTGAAGCCGACTTGTAGCGTCACCCGAGCATCGGCAGCGGCGGCGATGGCGCGGTCGGCCTCGTCGAGGGTGATGGCCATCGGTTTTTCGCAGAACACGCCTTTGCCGGCCCGGGCCGCACTGATCACCAACTCGGCATGGCTGCGTGCCGGGGCGGCGATCAGCACGGCGTCGATGTCCGGGTCATCGAGTAATTGCTGTGGGTCGGTATAGACCTTCTGCACGTCCAGTTCTGCCGCCAAGCGTGCGGCTTGGCCGGGCGTAGGGTCGGCGATGGCGGCGAGGCAGGCGCCGGGGATGTGCCGGGCGGCGGTCAGGCCGTGAAAACTGCCCATGCGGCCGGCGCCGATGAGGCCAAGGCGAAGGGTCTTGGATGTGCTCATGAACATGACTCCCTTTATTGTTTTAGCGACTCGGCGGTAAGAATGTCCTCGTCTGTGCAAGCAGGGAGCAAGCGCTGTGCCAATAATTAACTGGTTGATATTAAAGGAAATTTATTTGGCTTTATTCAAAGTCATGTTCATTTAAATGACATGTCTATACTGACATGTCGAAAATATGGACATGTGGCCGAATAATGAACCAGCAACCTGCAGCATTGAGTGCCGAAGACCGTGACTACCTCACCACGCTGGGCCCCGCGTCGTTGAACCAAGGGCCAGGCACTGCGCTGGATGAGGCTTGGCGCGCGTGTTTGCAGGGAGCTATCGAACGGCCTGCGGGGATCCGCCGGGTGATTTGGGAATCCTGGTTGCGCAGCGTCCATGCCGGCCTCGACCCAGAAGACGGCGAGTACCGTTTTGTCGCGCCTGCCGACCTGACCGCGACACTGGCCGCCAACCGGGTGCTGATCGCCGCTGCGGCGCAAGTCATGCGCGGTTTGCTCGCCTATAACCCCAGGGGCCATATCAACCTGACCGATGCCGAAGGCACGACGTTGTATTTCTGTGGCCTGGACCTCACACCCATCGGCAGTCGATTGCTGGAGTCGGTACAGGGCACCAACTGCACCGGGCTGGCTATTGTCGAAGACCGTTTGGTGTATGTGCTGGCCGAGGAGAACTTCGGGCTTGGCCTGCGCCAGCGCCGGATGCATTGCGCCGCCGCGCCAATCCGCGATGCCCAAGGCCGGACGCTGGGTATGTTGACCTTGACGGCAGAGCCCGGCTGGTTTCATTTCCATACGTTGGGCACCGTCCAGGCTGCGGCCGAGGCGGTCTCCAGGCAGATGGCGCTGCAAGCCTTGCTGGAAGAACAACAGACAGTCCTTGAGGTGCTCAACGAGGGCTTGGTGGTTTTGGATGAGCAGGGCCGCATCAAGGCCCTCAACCATTACGCTCGACAACTGTTCCGCGTCGGCCATGACCTGCTCGGCAGTCCGTTCAAGAGCCTGGGCCAGAGCGAATTGACCGATGCAGTCCTGCTCGCGGGCGGGGACGGCGTGCGCGACTTGGACTGCACCTTTGAATTGCCTGACCGCAGCCATCTGGCCTGCCTGGTGTCGGTCTGCCCGCTGGAGCAAGGCGGGCGGATTGTATCGTTGCGCGAGAACCGACGCATCCGCGAAATCACCCGGCGGATCATTGGCACCCAGGCCAGCTACACCTTCGAAACCATCCTCGGCCGTTCACAGGCGATTGAGGATGCACTGCACCTGGCGCGGGTTGCCAGTCGCAGTGATTCGACCACGCTGATCCTCGGTGAGAGCGGCACTGGCAAGGAGCTGTTCGCCCAGGCTATCCATAATGGCAGTGACCGTTGTGGCGGGCCTTTTGTGGCGGTTAATTGCGGCGCCATTCCCCGTGACCTGGTGCAGAGCGAACTGTTTGGACATGTCGAAGGCGCTTTCACCGGCGCGGCGCGTGGTGGGTCGGCAGGCAAGTTCGAATTGGCCGATGGTGGGACGATCTTCCTCGATGAAATCGGTGACATGTCCTTTGATGCGCAGGTCAGCCTGTTGCGTGTCCTGCAGGAAGGCGAGGTGACACGGGTGGGGGCGAAAAAATCGCTGCGGGTCAACGTGCGCATCATCGCCGCCACCCATCGCAACCTGAGCCAGGCCGTGGCCGAAGGCGCCTTTCGGGAGGACCTTTACTACCGGCTCAACGTGCTGAACCTGACGGTGCCGCCACTGCGGATGCGCCGCGAAGATGTACCGTTGCTCGCGCGGCATTTTCTCGCGCGGTGCGCGCGGTCGCTACGCAAGTCGATGCAGGACCTTTCGCCTGCGGCGCTGGACATGCTTGGCGCCTATCACTGGCCAGGCAATGTCCGTGAGCTGGAAAATGTCATTGAGCGGGCGACCAACCTGGCGATGACCGAACTGATCGAGCCGAGCGATCTTGCCCTGGAAATCAGGCAGCGAGGGCGCCCATCGACATGGGGAAGTGCCGCCGGGCCGCGGATGACGCCGGACCTGGGCACCCATGAGATGAATGCCATTATCGCCGCCCTTAAAGACACGCGCGGAAACATCCGCCTGGCTGCTCAACGGCTGAATGTGTCGCGTGGCGGGTTGTACAACAAGATGAGTCGGTTTGGGCTCAAGGTTGATGCGTTCCGTTCTTAGTGG
>NZ_JBAMDJ010000031.1:0-87064 GCF_036961705.1 Pseudomonas sp. 3JA | reverse complement strand
TCGCTTTTCTATCAATAAGTTGCGCAACACCGGCAAACCCACTGCTTTCGCCCTTAAGAATCGTCCTCTATATAGAAGAGAAGACTCACAGAACCCCCGCCTCTCTGAATGCCGTCACCGCGGCTTCGTCCAACCCCAACACTCGCTGCAAGACCTCCAGCGTATGCTCCCCTAATAAAGGGGGCGCATTGCGATATTCCACCGGCGTCTCGGAGAGTCGAATCGGACTGGCCACCTGCGGCACGCTCCCAGCCAATACGTGAGGCAACTCCATCGCCAATCCACGCGCCTGCACCTGAGGATCGGCAAACACCTGGGCCAGATCGTTGATTGGCCCACACGGCACACCCGCCTGCTCCAACTGAGCCACCCACTCGGCGGTAGTCTTGAACACCGTCGCCTGGCGAATCAACGGAATCAACACCGCCCGATTCGCCACCCGCAGCTTGTTTGTGGCAAAACGCGGATCGTCGGCCCACTGCGGCTGACCTGCAACCTCAGCGAATTTTCGGAACTGGCCGTCGTTACCCACCGTAAGGATGAAATCGCCATCGGCCGTAGGAAAATCCTGATAAGGCACGATGTTCGGATGAGCATTGCCCAACCGCTTCGGCGCATGACCTGTGGTCAGGTAATTCATCGCCTGATTGGCCAGGCAAGCCACTTGGACATCCAGCAAGGCCATATCGATGTGCTGGCCGCCGCCGGCATGATCCCGATGAGCCAGCGCCGCCAAAATAGCAGCAGTCGAATACAGCCCCGTGAGGATATCCGTCAGCGCGACTCCCACCTTCACCGGCCCCGCCCCCTCATCGCCCTCTGGGCGGCCGGTCAGGCTCATCAAGCCCCCCAACCCCTGAATCATGAAGTCATACCCGGCACGCTTGGCATAAGGGCCCGTCTGGCCAAACCCAGTGATCGAGCAATAGATCAATTGCGGATTGATCGCCTTTAGCGACTCGTAGTCCAGACCATAAGCCGCCAGCCCGCCAACTTTGAAGTTTTCGATCAGGATATCGGACTTAGCCGCCAGCTCTCGCACCAGCCGCTGCCCTTCTGGACGCGTGAAATCGATGGTCACCGACTGTTTGTTGCGATTGGCCGACAGATAATAAGCAGCCTCGGTCGTGTTCTCGCCTCGGGCATCCTTAAGGAAGGGCGGCCCCCAGGCGCGCGTATCGTCACCATTGCCGGGACGCTCGACCTTGATGACATCAGCACCCAGGTCCGCCAGGATCTGTCCGGCCCACGGCCCGGCCAGGACTCTCGATAAATCCAATACCCGCAGATGTGAAAGCGCGCCCATGACCGTTCTCCTATTAATAGAACGCCTGGATACCGGTTTGCGCACGCCCCAGGATCAGCGCATGAACGTCGTGGGTACCTTCATAGGTGTTTACGACTTCCAGGTTCACGAGATGACGAGCAATGCCGAACTCATCGGAAATACCGTTGCCACCCAGCATGTCCCTCGCCATGCGAGCGATATCCAGGGACTTGCCGCAGGAGTTGCGCTTCATGATCGAGGTGATCTCGACCGCCGCCGTGCCTTCATCTTTCATACGTCCCAGGCGCAAGCATCCCTGCAAGGCCAGGGTGATTTCGGTCTGCATGTCGGCCAGTTTCTTCTGGATCAACTGATTGGCAGCCAGAGGACGCCCAAACTGCTGTCGGTCCAGCGTGTACTGGCGAGCGGTATGCCAGCAGAACTCAGCTGCCCCCAAAGCCCCCCAGGAAATGCCATAACGCGCCGAGTTCAGGCAGGTAAACGGGCCCTTCAGGCCGCGGACATCGGGAAAAATGTTCTCTTCCGGAACGAATACGTTGTCCATTACGATTTCGCCAGTGATGGAGGCGCGCAGGCCGACCTTGCCATGAATAGCCGGTGCACTCAGACCCTTCCAGCCCTTTTCGAGAACGAAGCCGCGGATATCGCCAGCGTCATCCTTACCCCAGACGACAAACACATCGGCGATCGGACTGTTGGTGATCCACATTTTGCTACCCGTCAGGCTGTAGCCGCCTTCCACTTTGCGCGCACGAGTAATCATCGCACCCGGGTCGGAACCATGGTTCGGCTCGGTCAGACCAAAGCAACCGATCCATTCACCAGACGCCAGCTTTGGCAGATACTTCTGTTTTTGCGCCTCGGTACCGAATTCATTGATCGGCACCATGACCAGCGAAGACTGCACGCTCATCATTGAGCGATAACCGGAATCGACGCGCTCGACTTCGCGAGCGATCAGGCCATAGCTGACGTAGTTCAGCCCACTGCCGCCGTACTGTTCAGGAATGGTTGCCCCCAGCAGGCCCACTTCACCCATCTCGCGGAAGATCGCCGGGTCGGTCTTCTCATGGCGGAACGCTTCCAGCACCCGCGGCGCGAGCTTTTGCTGGGCGAACTGCTCGGCAGTGTCGCGGATCATGCGTTCTTCTTCGGTGAGCTGCTGATCCAGCAACAATGGATCGATCCAGTTGAAGCTCGCTTTACCGGCCATGAAAGAGTCCTCGCCAATTAGATGAAAATCGTGGATTGATCCTAGGCGCGCTTTCCTACAAGGGCAAACGAGGATTGCGCACTATCTTGTGCTAATTTCTCACTCCGTAAACGCCATAAACCCCGTTTATGTCGATATTGAGTGAGGCTTGTGTACATGCGCCGTAAAATCCCCAGCACCACCGCCCTGATCAGTTTCGAGGCTGCCGCACGTCATGAGAGCTTCACCAAGGCGGCGCACGAGCTTTCTCTTACCCAAGGCGCTATCTGCCGACAAATCGCCAGCCTGGAAGACTTCCTCAGCGTGGAGCTTTTCCGACGCTCACGTCGAGGCGTCAAACTGACCGAAGCCGGCCTTTCCTACAGCCGTCGAGTTGCCACCCAACTGGATGCCGTCGAGCGCGACGCTCTTTCGGTGATGGGGCATACCGGTGCGAACGTGATCGAACTGGCCGTGGTGCCAACTTTCGGCACTCAATGGCTGCTACCACGCCTCAAGGATTTCCAGCAGCAGCATCCGGAAGTCACCGTCAACCTGACCAACCGCACACGGCCCTTTCTCTTTGCGGACACAGAGTTTGACGCCGCTATCTATTTTGGTGATGCGGACTGGTCCGGCACCGAATCCCACAAGCTGATGGGCGAAAATCCGATGCCGGTATGCAGCCCTACCTTACTGGGAGGCCGGACGAGCCTGACACCAGAGGCCATCGCCGAATTGCCCTTGCTCCAGCAGACGACTCGCCCGTATGCGTGGCGCCAGTGGTTCAACGCCCAGAACCTGAATATTGCGCGAGACCTGACAGGGCCGCGTTATGAACTATTCTCCATGCTCGCCCAAGCGGCTATGCACGACATGGGTATCGCGCTGATTCCGCCCTTTTTGATTCAACGCGAACTGGCAGAAAAACGACTGGTCGTGGCCAACCGTAACGCGCTGTCGAGCATCAAGGCCTATTACCTGATGATTCCGGAGCGAAAGGTCGAATCCGCCTCCCTTCGGGCTTTTCGTGACTGGCTCGTGAAACAAGCCAACGGCTATCTTATTGATTATTAATAAAAAAATGAAAACAGACTTAGGTAGTAAACTAACAGGGGTCGCTACAGATATAAGTTTATGTCGCATTCAGTCAATCTGTTACCGAACCCGTGCAGTAGTCTCCAAAGCGTCTAAATACATGGCCTGGAGCCATATCGCGCAATGCATCAGCGCTTATTCATCTGGCCGATGGGAAAAATTGTCAATTTGAACCTGAATCCTTGGAAAGCACGGCCCACAAGGGCTGCCGTTCGATAATTGCGACATTCGGTCACAGGGTGACTTGTAGTTAATTTTCCGTCACCCGTCATAATCCCTTGAAGGGCTGAATTTTCGCCTGCAAAATGCCGCGCCCCGCCTGGTTTGGCGGGATCGTGCTGATCGGCCGCCCCAGCCGCGCCATCCGAAGTGCCTGGGTTTACTCAATAAGATCACGCAGGAGATTTGACGTGCACATTGGTGTTCCCCTCGAAACCCAAACGGGTGAAACACGGGTTGCTGCTACCCCGGAAACCATCAAGAAGTTGATCGGCCAAGGCCATAAAGTCACTGTCCAAAGCGGCGCCGGTATCAAGGCCAGCGTAATTGACAGTGCCTATGAGGCGGCGGGCGCAACCATTGGCAGCGCCAGTGATGCATTCGGGGCCGAACTGATCCTCAAGGTGGTGGCTCCCAGCGACAGCGAACTGACGCTGATCAAGAGCGGCACCGTTCTGGTGGGCATGCTCAATCCGTTCAACAACGAAACCATCGCCAAGCTGGCCGAACGCGGTATTACCGCTTTCGCCCTTGAGGCCGCGCCACGTACCTCCCGTGCCCAAAGCCTGGATGTGCTGTCGTCTCAAGCGAACATTGCTGGCTACAAGGCCGTGCTGCTGGCCGCTCATCACTATCCGCGCTTCATGCCGATGCTGATGACGGCAGCGGGCACCGTGAAAGCGGCGCGCGTGCTGATTCTCGGCGCGGGCGTGGCGGGGTTGCAGGCGATTGCCACCGCCAAGCGCCTGGGCGCGGTGATCGAGGCTTCGGATGTGCGTCCGGCGGTCAAGGAACAAATCGAATCCCTCGGCGCCAAATTCGTCGATGTGCCTTACGAAACCGACGAAGAGCGTGAATGCGCCGTCGGCGTCGGTGGTTACGCCCGGCCCATGCCAGCCAGCTGGATGCAGCGCCAGGCCCAAGCGGTGCACGAGCGCGCCAAACAGGCGGACATCGTCATCACCACCGCACTGATTCCGGGCCGCAAGGCACCGACATTGCTGAGTGCCGAAACCGTCGCGCAGATGAAACCGGGCTCGGTGGTCATCGACCTCGCGGCAGCCCAGGGTGGTAACTGCCCGCTGACCGTGGCCGACCAGGTCGTGATCGAGAATGGCGTGACCATTTGCGGCCCGACCAACCTGGCCGGTGAAGTCGCGGCCGACGCTTCGGCGCTGTACGCCCGTAACCTGCTGGACTTCCTGAAGCTGGTCTTCACCAAGGAAGGTCAGTTCGACGTGAACCTGGAAGACGACATTGTTGCCGCGTGCCTGATGTGCCGCGACGGCCAAGTCATCCGTAAAAACGCCTAAGCAGGGATTCAGACAATGGAAGAGCTTATCTCCCCCGGTATCTACAACCTGATCATCTTTGTGCTGGCGATTTATGTCGGTTACCACGTGGTCTGGAACGTGACACCTGCACTGCACACGCCGTTGATGGCGGTGACCAACGCCATTTCGGCGATCGTGATCGTCGGCGCCATGCTCGCTGCCGCACTGACCGTAACGCCTCTGGGCAAGACCATGGGCACCCTCGCCGTGGCCCTGGCCGCGGTGAACGTCTTCGGTGGCTTCCTCGTGACGCGCCGCATGCTCGAGATGTTCAAGAAAAAAGCCCCGAAAGCCGTAAAAGAAGAGGCGCCCAAGTAATGAGCATGAACCTGGTAACGACGCTCTACCTGATCGCGTCAATCTGCTTCATCCAGGCCCTCAAAGGCCTGTCCCACCCCACCACCTCTCGCCGTGGCAACCTGTTCGGCATGCTCGGCATGGCGCTGGCGGTGCTCACCACTGTGGGCCTTATCTATAAGCTCGGTGCTGAGCTGGCGACTGCCGGCATCGGCTACGTCATCGTCGGCCTGCTGATCGGCGGCACCGCGGGCTCGATCATGGCCAAGCGCGTCGAGATGACCAAGATGCCGGAGCTGGTGGCGTTCATGCACAGCATGATCGGCCTGGCGGCGGTGTTCATTGCCATCGCCGCCGTCGTCGAGCCGCAGTCCCTGGGTATCGTCAAGCAGCTGGGTGATTCGATCCCCGCCGGTAACCGTCTGGAGCTGTTCCTCGGCGCAGCCATTGGTGCAATCACCTTCTCCGGTTCGGTGATCGCGTTCGGCAAGCTCTCGGGCAAGTACAAGTTCCGCCTGTTCCAGGGCGCACCGGTACAGTTTGGTGGCCAGCACAAGCTCAACCTGATCCTGGGCCTGGCGACGCTGGGCCTGGGCCTGATGTTCATGTTCACCGGCAACCTCGGCGCGTTCGCCTTGATGCTGGCCCTGGCGTTTGTTCTGGGCGTGCTGATCATCATCCCGATCGGCGGTGCGGACATGCCGGTAGTGGTGTCGATGCTCAACAGTTATTCCGGTTGGGCCGCAGCGGGCATTGGCTTCTCACTGAACAACTCGATGCTGATCATCGCCGGTTCGCTGGTGGGTTCGAGCGGTGCGATCCTGTCGTACATCATGTGCAAGGCGATGAACCGTTCGTTCTTCAACGTGTTGCTCGGCGGTTTCGGCAACACCGCAGATGCTGCTGGCCCGGCAGGCTCCAAAGAAGCCCGCCCAGTGAAATCCGGCTCGGCTGACGACGCGACCTTCCTGCTGACCAACGCCGACACGGTGATCATCGTCCCGGGCTACGGCCTGGCAGTGGCCCGGGCGCAGCACGCGTTGAAAGAACTGACCGAGAAGCTGACGCACCACGGCGTAACTGTCAAATACGCGATCCACCCGGTGGCTGGTCGCATGCCCGGGCACATGAACGTCTTGCTGGCCGAGGCCGAAGTGCCTTACGACCAGGTGTTCGAGATGGAAGACATCAACTCCGAGTTCGGCCAGGCCGACGTGGTGCTGGTGCTTGGCGCCAACGATGTGGTCAACCCGGCGGCGAAGAACGATCCGAAATCGCCGATTGCCGGCATGCCGATCCTCGAAGCCTTCAAGGCCAAGACCATCATTGTCAACAAGCGCTCGATGGCCAGCGGCTATGCGGGCCTGGACAACGAACTGTTCTATCTCGACAAGACCATGATGGTGTTCGGTGACGCCAAGAAAGTCATCGAAGACATGGTCAAAGCAGTGGAATAACGCTCACGGCTTCGCCATCAACGCCCCGACTCGTCGGGGCGTTTTGATTTGTATCAAGGCCGAACGTTACCGATCCGGTAATAATGTTTTGCCTGAAACGCCCGTAATAGAGGCCTTAAATGCGACCTTTGTAGCGGGTCGGGCACCGCGCGAATTCACTAGACTGCGCATCTTGCTTTCCAGCCCGAGATAACAACCTATGTACCGTGATCGCATCCGCTTGCCTTCGTTATTGAATAAAGTGATGAGTGCTGCCGAAGCAGCCTTGTTGATTCAGGACGGCATGACCGTCGGCATGAGCGGCTTTACCCGCGCCGGAGAAGCGAAAGCAGTGCCCCACGCCCTGGCTGAGCGCGCCAAGGTCACTCCGCTGAAAATCAGCCTGATGACGGGCGCGAGCCTGGGTAACGACCTCGACAAGGAACTCACCGAGGCCGGCGTGCTGGCGCGGCGCATGCCATTCCAGGTCGACAGCACGTTGCGCAAAGCGATCAACGCAGGCGAGGTGATGTTCATCGACCAGCATCTCTCGGAAACCGTTGAACAACTGCGCAACGGCCAGCTCAAGCTGCCCGACATTGCCGTGATCGAAGCGGTGGCCATCACCGAGCAAGGGCATATCGTACCGACCACATCGGTAGGTAATTCGGCCAGTTTCGCCATCTTCGCCCGGCAAGTGATCATCGAGATCAACATGGCCCACAACCCGAACCTGGAAGGGCTGCACGACATCTATATCCCGACTTATCGCCCGACCCGCACCCCCATCCCCCTGGTGAAGGTCGACGATCGCATTGGAAGCCCTGCCATCCCGATCCCGCCGGAAAAAATTGCCGCCATTGTCATCACCAACCAAGGGGACTCGCCTTCCACCGTCGCGTCACCGGACAGCGACACCCAGGCCATCGCCGATCATCTGATCGACTTCTTCAAGCAGGAAGTTGCGGCCGGGCGCATGACCAACAAGCTCGGGCCGTTGCAGGCCGGGATTGGCAACATCGCCAACGCCGTGATGTGCGGACTGATCGATTCCCCATTCGAAGACCTGACCATGTATTCCGAGGTCCTGCAGGACTCGACATTTGACTTGATCGACGCTGGCAAGCTGAGCTTCGCCTCCGGCAGCTCTATCACGCTGTCGAGTCGACGCAACGCCGATGTATTCGGAAATCTGGAAAGGTATAAGGACAAACTGGTCCTGCGCCCACAGGAGATCTCCAACCATCCCGAGGTCGTACGCCGCCTGGGCATCATCGGTATCAACACCGCGCTGGAGTTCGACCTGTACGGCAACGTCAACTCCACTCACATCTGCGGCACTCGGATGATGAACGGCATTGGCGGTTCGGGGGATTTCGCCCGCAACGCCCACTTGGCGATTTTCGTGACCAAGTCGATTGCCAAGGGCGGCGCCATTTCCAGTGTCGTGCCGATGGTCAGCCATGTGGACCATACCGAGCACGATGTCGACATCCTGGTGACCGAGATCGGCCTGGCCGACCTGCGTGGCCTGGCGCCAAGGGAGCGGGCACGAGTGGTCATCGACAATTGTGTGCACCCGTCCTACCGCCAAGCGTTGAATGATTATTTCGAAGCAGCGTGCGTCCTGGGTGGGCACACCCCGCATATTCTGCGCGATGCACTGAGTTGGCACGTCAACCTAGAAGAAACCGGGCGCATGTTGGCCGTCTGATACAGCTGGATCACCGCTATCGCAAATACAGTTTTGCTTGAAGGCCCTCACTCGAGCCCGATGCAACAAAAACTGTACTTCTGTACCGGTGTTTTCTTACAGTCTTTTCCCACAAAACATCAGACAATCACCTAAAACGCACCAATAACGTGCAGACAGGTACAGTTGCCTCAATATTGACCAGTACACCGCTCTTTAACAGTTAACTGGTCTCTCACAATACAGGTGAACTGTATCTAGAGAGACTGGCCAAACGAGAGGATCATGGGCACCAGTTAAACCACTACCTAATCCCGCCACAAGCGGAAGGATGTCAACCATGGAACGTACACTCAGTTCCGAGCTGTTTTTCGAAGACAAAGCTGAAAAAAACCAGGCTTCCCTGCCTCTTCGCGTTATCGCTAACCTGATGTTGTGGCAGCGCCGCATCGCCAGCCGCCATCAACTGGCTCGTCTGGATTCGCGCCTGCTGGCTGACGCCGGTATCAGCGAAGCACAACGTTACGAAGAGCTGAGCAAGCCGTTCTGGCGCTAACTCAGCGTCGCTGGCCCTGACCCACCGGGTCCACCGCCAGCACCGAATTGAACAAACAAGACCCGTCGCGGGAAACCGCGACGGGTCTTGTCGTTTCCGGGCCCTTTTTTTTGGAAGACCTGGGAGACACAACAGTTTTGCACAACCCAAAAACATACCAGTACAGTTAAGCTTGAACCGTAGCGCCCAATGCGCGCATCATCCTGCCGGTGACCGTCGCAAAGGGCTGTCAGCCAACGCTTTCTGTCCTAATATCGATGCGAACGTGGCGAAGCGAGTCGAGCATGCGTCTCCTCTTCCAGCTACACGCACCGGTATCACCTCATCCTTCAAGGAGTTTCCTCATGATCCGTCTCCGCCTGCTCAGCGCAGTTGCCCTGCTGGCCGTAGCCGCCCACTCCAACGCCAGCAGCTTCATCGTCACCACCGACTCCATCGTCGGAGCACTCAAGGCCACCTCCGACGTGACCTCCGATGCAACCTCATCCCTGCGTGACAACAAGATCGTTCAAGCCGCCCGTGACGACGCTGCCAGCTTCGTGGCCAGCGAAGGCGCCATCCGTGGTGTGAAACTGGAAAGTGCCCTGGACTACATCCGCCAGCAGGCACCACAGCTCAACGCCACCGATGCACAGCTGGCCCAGGCGATCCTGGTGATCTGATGCAACATGAAACATCGGACGCCAAATGGTGTTCCGATGTTTCAACGCTGGCTCTGGCCCGCAGGTTTGCGCTAGCCTTCAGGCTCGCCATCAACCGTCGAGCCCCATGCGTTTTTACTCAGATCTGTTCATCGCGTCTTTCTTCGTAGTTTTTTGCTGGTCTGTTCCGGCCCATGCTTTCGATGTGTCCACCCAGCAAGTGGTGGTCAGCGGCTATGCCACGAGCATGGTGACCTCTGCGCCCTTCGACCATAAACTGATCGTCGCCGCTCACGATGACGCCGCGGCATTCGTCGCCAGCGACGGGCAACTGCGAGGTGCACAACTGGAATCGGCCTTGGATTACCTGCGCCGGACCCAGCCAAAACTTCACGTCAGCGACCTTGAACTGGCACAGGCAATTCTCGTCCAATAGTTATCCTTATTTCTCCGGAGTCGTTCCATGCGTAGCCCGCTGATTGCTGCCGCCCTAGGCCTGCTGGTGTTGGCCGATGTGGCCCAGGCACATACCCTGGTAGCCACCAGTAACATCATCGTTCGCGCTTCCCAGCGCACGATCGATTTCACTTCCGACACCACCACCTCCATCCGTGATTCGAAAATCGTCCGCGAAGCCCATGACGATGCGGCCAGTTTTGTCGCCAGCAATGGTGAAATTCGTGGCGCTCATCTCGAGGCCGCCTTCGACACCTTGCGCACCCGCGTGCCGGAAGCCCGCGACGCCAGTGACCAGGTTCTCGCCGAAGCCATCCTCGCATTGTGAGGCGGTTCGCCGCCTGGCTGGCGGCCGGGGTCTTGCTGCTCACGGGCAGCATGGCCCAGGCCGGCCTGCAACTGCACCTCAACGTCGAAGGCCTGAGCCCGGCGCAACAGCAGGCCAGCCAGGCGCTGCTCGATGAAGCCATGCAGGCGCTGCCGCCGCGCTTCATCGAGCGGCTGGACCGACGCATCGATGTCGGCTGGACCGACCAGATGCCGGCCAACGCCTACGGCCAGGCCTCGCTGGTGTCACAACTGGACCTCAACAGCAACCTGCTCGACAGCCTTGTCGACGGCAGCGCCGCGAGGCAAAAGACCCATCGCCCCCACGGCACTGTGCGACGGGAAATGCTCGCCACCGTCCTGCACGAACTGACCCACATTTATGACCGCTCGCGTCTATGGTCAGATGCCGAGCGTACGCTGATCCAGCGTTGCACTCGACGCAACAGCAGCGCCGGCTTGATCGGCCTTCCCGATGAATGCCGGGGCCAGAACGACCGCCGCTTCACCCTCAGCGATGATCCTCGCTTGCTGGACCTCGCCGGCTGGCCACAATACGTTGGCCGGCGCGGTGAGCGGGAACAACACAACCGCCAGGTCGCCCGCAGCCCGGACCTCTATGAAACGAGCAGCCCCAAGGAGTTCGTCGCGGTCAACATGGAGTACTTCCTCCTCGACCCAAGCTACGCCTGCCGACGCCCCGCCCTGTATCGCTATTACCAGGAGCACTTCGGCTGGGCTCCCCCCGCCAAGGACACCTGCGCCCAATCGTTCGCGTTCCTCAACGCCGGCAATGACTTCGCCAAGACACCACTGGGCAAAGTTGATCCAGAGCGGGTCTATGCCATCGATTACCTGCTGGCCGAAGCCAACCAGAACTGGGTGAGCCGCTGGGGCCACAGCATGCTCCGGCTGGTGATCTGCGCACCGGGCCGCCCACGTGGCCCGGACTGCCGACTGGATCTGGACCAACACCTGGTGCTGTCGTACCGCGCTTTCGTCGGCGATGTGCAGCTATCGAGTTGGGACGGGCTGGTTGGCAAATACCCGTCGCGCCTGTTCGTATTGCCGTTGGCCCAGGTGATCGATGAATACACCAAGACCGAGCTGCGCAGCCTGGCGTCGGTGCCGCTGAACCTGTCGCGCACCGAGATCGAGGAGACGGTCGAGCACGCCGCCGAAATGCATTGGAGCTACGACGGCAACTATTACTTCCTGTCCAATAACTGCGCAGTGGAAAGCTTGAAGCTGCTGCGCAGCGGCAGCAACAACGCGCAGCTCAACGGCCTGGACAGCATCATGCCCAACGGCTTGTTGGAAGTCCTCAAGGGCCGGGGCCTGGCGGATACCAGCGTGCTGGATGATCCCAAGGAAGCCTTGCGCCTGGGCTACCGCTTCGACTCGTTCCGCGAGCGCTACCAGGCGATGTTCGATGTGCTGAAGAAGTATCTGCCGATCAAGCAGCAAACAGTGGAAGACTGGCTGGCCCTGGATGCCGCCGAACGCCGCGTCTGGTTCGAACAGGCCGACCTGCGCACCAGCGCGGCATTGTTGCTGCTGGAACAAGCCAGTTATCGCCGGCAATTGTTGTTGGCGCAGGATGAAGTCAAACAGCGCTACCTCGGCGCCCGTGAATTGCAAAACGGCGGCATGGAAAGGGCTAACGCGACGCTGCAGCAGATCCTCGCCAACAGCGGCTTCCTGAGCCGTCCGGCCGAACTGCTGGGCAGCAGCGGCTACGGCTTGCCGCAACCCAGCGAGTGGCAACGCTTGGAATCGGAAAGCAGCTTGCGTCAGAAGCAGCTTCAAACGCTGACAGGCGACCTGGACAAGGAAGTCCGGGCATTGCTTGAGCCGAGTCGCGCCGCTGAAATTGCTGCCAGCGAGGCCAATGTGAAAGCGATCGGCGAGCATTTGCGCAAACTGCACAAGGCCGGGGGCGGGTTGGAATTGCCCTGATGAGCACTGCTTGAAGCAATAACAAAAAGGGGTTCAGAACCAAGCTCTGAACCCCTTTTTCGTGCTGCGGGCCGAATCGACAATCAGCTGACACGTGCCTTGCGCACACCATCAGCCAGGGCGGCACACAAACTCAACACGCCATCAATCGCCTGTTCCGCCGTATCGGCATTGGCGATATGGTCGATCAGCGCCGAGCCAACCACCACCCCATCAGCCAATCGTGCGATAGCCGCAGCCTGCTCCGGCGTACGAATACCGAAACCGATGCTGATCGGCAAATCGGTGTGGCGACGCAAGCGCGCCACGGCTTCTTCCACGTGCTCCAACGTCGCGGCACCGGCACCAGTCACACCCGCCACCGACACGTAATATACAAAGCCCGAACTGCCGTTGAGCACCGTCGGCAAACGCACGTCGTCGGTGGTTGGCGTGGTCAGACGGATGAAATCCAAACCAGCTGCCTGGGCCGGTTCGCACAGTTCGCTGTTGTGCTCGGGCGGCATGTCCACAACGATCAGGCCATCCACGCCGGATTCCAGCGCCTCGCCAATGAAACGCTGCACGCCATAACGGTGGATCGGGTTGAAGTACCCCATCAGCACCAGTGGTGTCTCGCTGTTGTCTTTGCGGAACTCACGAACCATCTGCAGGGTTTTCGCCAGGTTCTGCTGGGCGCCCAAAGCACGAATATTCGCCAACTGGATCGCCGGGCCGTCGGCCATCGGGTCGGTGAACGGCATGCCCAGCTCGATGACATCGGCACCGGCTGCTGGCAGGCCCTTGAGGATTGCCAGCGACGTGTCGTAGTCCGGGTCGCCAGCCGTGACGAACGTCACCAGGGCAGCACGGTTTTGTTCCTTGAGTTCGGCAAAACGGGTTTGCAGGCGGCTCATCAGTGTTTCTCCTGCTGGGACTGTTCCATGTGATGCATCACGGTTTGCATGTCTTTGTCGCCACGGCCGGACAGGTTGACCACCATCAGGTGATCCTTCGGCAGGTTGGGTGCGCGCTTGAACACTTCTGCCAGGGCATGGGCGCTTTCCAATGCAGGAATGATCCCTTCCAGTCGGCAGCATTTGTGAAAGGCTTCCAGGGCTTCGGCATCGGTCACCGAGGTGTACTGGACGCGGCCAATGTCGTGCAACCAGGCGTGTTCCGGACCGATACCGGGGTAGTCGAGACCTGCGGAAATCGAATGGGCGTCGATGATCTGACCGTCGTCGTCCTGCAACAGGAAGGTGCGGTTGCCGTGCAGTACACCGGGGACGCCGCCGTTCAGGCTCGCCGCGTGCTTACCGGTCTCGATACCATAACCGGCGGCTTCAACACCGATGATCTCGACACTCTTGTCGTCCAGGAACGGGTGGAACAGGCCCATGGCGTTGGAGCCGCCGCCGATGCACGCCACCAGGCTGTCCGGCAGGCGACCTTCCTGGGCTTGCAGTTGATCGCGGGTTTCCTTGCCGATCACGGCCTGGAAGTCACGCACCATCGCCGGATACGGATGCGGGCCTGCCACGGTGCCGATCAGGTAGAACGTGCTGTCAACGTTGGTGACCCAGTCGCGCAGGGCCTCGTTCATGGCGTCTTTGAGGGTACCGGTACCCGCGACCACCGGGATCACTTCGGCGCCCAGCAGCTTCATGCGGAACACGTTGGCCTGCTGGCGCTCGATGTCGGTGGTGCCCATGTAGATCACGCAATCGAGGCCAAAACGCGCGGCCACGGTGGCGGTCGCCACGCCGTGCATGCCGGCGCCGGTCTCGGCGATGATGCGTTTCTTGCCCATGCGCCGCGCCAGCAGGATCTGGCCGATGCAGTTGTTGATCTTGTGCGCGCCGGTGTGGTTCAGCTCTTCACGCTTGAGATAGATCTTGGCGCCGCCGCAGTATTCGGTCAGGCGCTCGGCAAAGTAGAGCGGACTTGGACGACCGACGTAATCGCGCTGGAAGTAGGCCAATTCCTCAATGAAGGCAGGATCTTCCTTCGCCACTTCATATTCGCGGGCCAGATCAAGGATCAGCGGCATCAGGGTTTCGGCCACATAGCGGCCACCGAACGCACCGAACAGGCCGTTGGCGTCGGGGCCACTGCGCAGGTTGAAGGGGGTCGTGGACTGGGTCATCGGGCGCTCCAAGCAAATGCGTTGAAAGACAATGAGGTTCACTCTACCCCTGACATCCGCCACTGAAAACCGATAAGATCGCCACAACCTGTCAGAAAATCTCACAGATCACATGAGCCACGACCTTCCCCCGCTCAACGCCTTGCGCGCCTTCGAGGCCACCGCCCGCCTGAACAGCGTAAGCCAGGCGGCCGAACAGCTGCACGTCACCCATGGCGCTGTAAGTCGACAGCTGAAGGTGCTGGAAGAACATTTGGGTGTCAGCCTGTTCATCAAGGATGGACGCGGCTTGAAACTCACAGATGCCGGCATGCGCCTGCGTGATGCCAGCACTGACGCGTTCGAGCGGTTACGCAGCGTGTGCGCGGAACTGACGCAAAGCACCGCCGATGCCCCGTTCGTCCTGGGCTGCTCGGGAAGCTTGCTGGCGCGCTGGTTTATTCCCCGCCTGGGCAGGCTCAATGCCGACCTGCCGGATTTGCGCCTGCACCTGTCCGCCGGCGAGGGCGACCTGGACCCCAGGCGACCGGGACTGGACGCCTTGCTGGTATTCGCCGAACCACCCTGGCCGGCCGACATGCAGGTGTATGAACTGGTGAGCGAGCGGATCGGCCCCGTGATGAGCCCGCACTACGCCGGATTTTCCCGCCTGCAGACCGCACCGGCCAGCGCGCTGCTGGACGAATCGTTGCTGCACACCACCTCCCGCCCACAGGCCTGGCCGACCTGGGCACAGCAAAACCACCTTGATCCGCGGGTATTGAAGTTCGGGCAAGGATTCGAGCATCTGTATTATTTGCTGGAGGCCGCCGTAGCGGGGCTCGGCGTGGCGATCGCGCCCGAGCCGCTGGTGGCTGAGGACGTGCGCGCCGGTCGCCTGGTCGCGCCGTGGGGTTTCGATGAAACGGCGGCGCGACTGGCGTTGTGGCTACCCAAGCGCGCCGCAGATGGACGTGCTCGGCAATTGGCCCAGTGGCTCAGGCATGAGCTGAGCCAACCGACTCAGTCTCCGCGTTTGCACAGCAAGTAAGCAGCCAGCAAACCAAGCGCACCGACCGCGACACCCGCTGTGGTCCATGGGTGTTCCTGCGCGTAGTCGCGTGTGGCGATCCCGGTTTCACGGGTTTTCACCTTGACCTCTTCATACGCGTCGCTGAGCAGATGGCGAGAATGTTTCAGGGCGTTCTCGGCATTGGCCTTGAGCGACTTGAGGGTCTTACGCGACTCGTCCGAAGCATCGTCCTTCAGGCTTTCCAACGACTTGAGCAGACTCTCGATCTCCGCTTCCATGCTTTGCAACGAGGCTTTGCGTAACGAATTGCTGGCCATGGTGGCTCTCTCCTGCAGTGGTTGAGTGGCGTGTGTGAATTGGGACTGCGGTCGTTTCTGAAAGTGCAGTAAATCTGAACTTCAGTGCGCAAACGGCGACACACGTATGACGAAAAATCGCTGCTAGGCTGTTAAAAACAACCAAGGAGAACCTCATGAGTAATCATCACACTTACAAAAAAGTCGAGCTGGTCGGCTCGTCTCCCACCAGCATTGAAGACGCCATCAATAACGCCTTGGCCGAGGCCAGCAAAAGCCTCAAGCACTTGGAGTGGTTCGAAGTCACGGAAACCCGCGGGCACATCGAAAACGGCCGGGCCGCGCACTTCCAGGTCACCCTCAAAGTCGGGTTCCGGATTGTGAATAGCTGAGGAACGATGAACTTGCACGCTGGCGGAGTGCCATAGGGAATGGCGATGCGCTATGGTACGCGCATTCTGTTTTTCCCATTACCTGCCCTATTTGATCCGACCAAGGAGTGCGAGCGATGAAAAAATTGATGGTAGCCCTGGGTTTGCTGAGCCTTGCCGGTGGTGCGTTTGCGGCCGGCACGCCCTGCGAAGCGCTGAAAAGCGAAATCGCGACGAAGCTGGATGCCAAGGGCGTGTCAGGTTATTCGCTGGAAATCGTCGATAAAGGCGCAGCGACCGACGGAAAAGTCGTAGGCACCTGTGAGGGCGGTACGAAAGAAATCGTCTATAAAAAGTGATTCTTTTCGAACGTCAAAGCCGACGCAGTGCGTCGGCTTTTTTATGCGCGTCATTCAGCCTTTCATGACCTGCGCCAGCAACTCGTATGAGTGCAAACGATCGGCATGCTCGTACAGGTCGCTGGTGAAAATCAGCTCATCGGCCTGGGTTTGCTCGATCAGCACGTCGAGCTTGGCGCGAATCTTCTGCGGACCGCCGACCATGGCCAGTCCCAAGAAATCGCCAACCGCTTCTTTCTCATGGGGCAACCAGAGGCCGTTCATGGTTTCGACCGGCGGACGCTGCACCAGGCTCTGGCCGCGCATCAGCGCCAGGATCCGCTGATACACCGACGTCGCCAGGTAATCGGCCTGTTCATCCGTATCCGCCGCCACCAGCGGCACGCCGAGCATTACATAAGGCTTGTCGAGCACGGCCGACGGCTTGAAATGGTTGCGGTAGATGCGAATTGCCTCGTGCATGTAGCGCGGTGCGAAATGGGAGGCGAACGCGTAGGGCAAACCGCGTTCACCGGCCAGTTGCGCACTGAACAGGCTCGACCCCAGCAACCATACCGGCACGTTGGTGCCGGTGCCGGGCATGGCGATGATGCGTTGGTCCGGGGTGCGCGGGCCGAGGTAGCGCATCAGTTCGGCCACGTCTTCGGGGAAATCGTCCGCGCTGCCGGAGCGCTCGCGACGCAGCGCCCGAGCAGTCATCTGGTCGGAACCGGGCGCACGCCCCAACCCCAGGTCGATTCGACCCGGGTAGAGGCTTTCCAGCGTGCCAAACTGTTCGGCGATGATCAACGGCGCGTGATTGGGCAACATGACGCCGCCGGAGCCGACACGAATGGTCGAAGTCCCCCCCGCCAGATAACCCAGCAGCACCGCCGTCGCGGAGCTGGCGATACCGTCCATGTTGTGGTGTTCGGCCACCCAGAAGCGGGTATAACCGTATTTTTCCACGTGCTGCGCCAGGTCCAGCGAATTGCGCAAGGACTGGGCAGCATTGCCATCGGCGCGGACAGGCACCAGGTCGAGGGTTGAGAATTTCACGTCGGACAGCTGTTTCATGGGCCGGGATCTCCAACGGCGTTCCGGGCTTTTCCCGAGGGCAAAAGCCTGCCGTTTTCTAAAGGTGTGTTCCATGCAATGTGGGCATATACCCGAGTTTCAATAGCTGCGAAGAATTTTCCTACTAAATTCGTCGGCTAATCGACAAGGTGAACTTTTCCGGGCGGTCTATCCTCACAACCCAGACAGCTAAAAAAATACCCAGGCGCGTCTCGCGCGCCGGATCTTCAGGAGGCAGACATGGCTATCATCAAGAAAGCATCGGCTCATTGGGAAGGTGACCTGAAAACCGGTATCGGTTCCATCTCCACGGAAACCGGTGTGCTGCGCGAAGCGCCCTACGGCTTCAAGGCGCGCTTCGAAGGCGGCAAGGGCACCAACCCAGAGGAATTGATCGGCGCGGCCCATGCCGGCTGCTTTTCCATGGCCTTTTCGATGATCCTCGGCGATGCCGGGCTCAAGGCCGACAGCATCGACACCAACGCAGAAGTGACCCTGGACCAGGTCGATGGCGGTTTCGCGATCACTGCAGTCAAGTTGGTGCTCAAGGCGAAAATCCCCGGCGCCAGCCAGGCGCAATTCGACGAACTGAGCAAGAAGGCCAAGGAAGGATGCCCGGTTTCCAAGGTGCTGAACGCCCAGATCACCCTGGATGCGACGCTGGTGAGCTGACGCATGAAAGGGTCGCAGCCTTCGCAGGCGCTGCCGAGGGCTGCGATTTCTTGAATACGGTCGAGCTGTTTACCCTGGCGCAATTATGGTCGAATGAAACCTGCAGTTTCAGCGCACAGGCAGTGCGCGCTGCCATGAGGAATTCGAACATGAAACGATCAGCCCTGGTGGTCATCGGTTGCGCATTCGCTGCATCTGCGCTTGCCGAACCGAAATCCTGTGAAGAGCTGAAAGCGGAAATCGAAGCGAAGATCCAAGCCAATAACGTATCGTCCTACACGTTGGAAATCGTCACCAACGACGAAGTCCACGATCAGAACATGGTGGTGGGCACTTGCGAAAACGGCACGAAGAAAATCATCTACCAGAAGAACGACCGCTAGAACACGCTACGGAACGCAATTGATTTGTCGCTCTTCGGCCACGATTTGACGCTTGGCGTCATAGAGCCGGGCGCTGGGCGTGAACGCCAGGTTGCGAGCCTCCAGCCGATAGCGCTGGCCGGCCTCGAAATGGTCATAACGCACGAGCATGTAGCACAGCCGCTCTTGCGGTTCGGCTTGCATGCCCAGCCCACCACCGCTAAACACTTCGAAGTCGAAGCGCACTTTCAGTTCGTGGCTGCCCGGCGAAACCTGAAAGAACCGGCCGTCTCGCAATCGCTGGCCATCCAGGCTTTCAGCCATCAGCATTTTGCCGCCCGGCATGGGGGTAGCGAAATCGATCCACGCCATGTTCGGATCGACCGGGGGCAGTGGGCTCGTTGCACAACCGCTCATGGAGACCAGGACCAGTAACAGCAGAGGTAAGCGCATGGTGAATTTCCTGAAATCAGACCCTGAGCATAGCGCCAATCACGTTTGTTGGCAGCCCGCCGGCGTACCTTGCCCCACCACCTTGCGTTGCTGATCGTAAAGCTTGGCCCATGGCCGGAAACCAATGCTGCCGGCCTGCAGCTGGTAACGTTGGCCGGCGTTGAAGTCCTTGAATTTCACGTTCAACCGGCAATCGCGCCACAGCGGCTCGGCATCCGGGCCGATGTTGCCGGGCTCGACGGCAAATTGATAACGCACCGTCAGTTCATGGCTGCCGGGTTGCACTTCGAAATAGCGCCGGTCGATGGACGTCTTGTCATCGACTTTTAGCGCTTGCAGCGCGGTGTCCTGCTGGCTTCCCAGGTCGATCCACGCTTGGGATGGATCAGGATCAGGCAAACCGGCGCAACCGGTCAGCAGCAACAGGCCGCTCGTCAGCATCAACACGCGCATAGCGAAGCTCCAGGCAAGCGAGATAGTCTTGTGGGCAGACTTCCCAGGGTGATTCCAATTGATCAGGCCGCATTCAAGCCATCGGTTACTCGACCGTGCTTTCCGGATTTTGTTTCCAGGCCTCCTGCTTTTGTTACTGAACGGTTGCTCAAGCGTCGGTTATTACAGCCAGCTCGTCGGTGGGCAATTGCGGTTGTTGCAAGCCCGGGAGCCTATCGACCAAGTCATTGCCGACCCTGCTCGCGATGCTCAACTGAAGGCGCACCTGACCCAGGCGCGTGAGGCACGGACGTTCGCCAGTGATCACCTGCATTTGCCGGACAATAAAAGTTATCGCCTGTATGCAGACATTGGCCGGCCGTTCGTAGTCTGGAATGTCTTCACCACGCCAGAGTTTTCCCTGGCGCCGCAAAATCATTGCTTCCCCATTGCCGGTTGCGTGGCTTATCGCGGTTATTACAGCCAGGGAGCCGCCCGTGGCGAGGCCGCATTGCAGCGTTTGCAGGGCATGGACGTGTCGATCGGTGGTGTGGAGGCCTACTCGACATTGGGTTGGTTCAACGATCCGATCCTGAGTTCGATGATGCATTGGGGCGACGAACGCCTGGCGACGCTGATCTTTCATGAACTGGCGCACCAGCGGTTTTATGTCAAGGACGACACCGAATTCAATGAGTCCTTCGCCACCTTCGTCGAGCAGGAAGGCAGCCGGCAATGGCGCGCCAGTCGTGGGCTGGCGCCGGATAACGGCAAGCACGCGCGCCAGCGCGACCAATTCATCCAATTGATTCTCGACACCCGCCAGCGCCTGGAAGCGCTCTACACCCAACCCCTGCCGACCGAACAGATGCGACAACGCAAGGCACAGGCATTCGAACGCCTGCGCACCGACTATGAGCGGTTGCGGGACACTCAATGGGCCGGTGACAAACGCTACGATGCCTGGGTCTATGCCCCACTGAACAATGCACGGCTGCTGCCGTTCGGGCTGTATGACCAGTGGGTGCCGGCGTTTGCGGCGCTGTTCAGGCGGGAGGGCGGGGACTGGATCAGGTTTTACGCAGCGGTGGCAAAGCTCGGCAAATTGCCGATAGAGGAACGCAAGGCGGCCTTGAAGGCGTTGGCGGCGCCGAAGACTTCTGCAGATTAGGCGGACGTCATCGCGAGCAAGCTCGCACAGGGGCATCCCCAAATCCTGTGGCGAGGGAGCTTGCTCCCGCTCGGCTGCGCAGCAGTCGTCGCTTTATAGGGCCGCTTCGCGACCCAGCGGGAGCAAGCTCCCTCGCCACCCCCCCAGCACAAAAAAGGGCATACCGATTCATCGGTATGCCCTTTTGATTGCCGCTTTCTTCCCCCTGGCTGAGGTACTTGCAGCAATTACGGGTTGACGCTTTCTTTCAGGAACTTGCCTGGTTTAAAGGCAACGGTGTTGCTGGCCTTGATCTTCACCGGCTCACCGGTCTGTGGGTTTTTGCCAGTGCGGGCGCCGCGGTGGCGTTGCAGGAAAGTGCCGAAGCCCACCAGGGTGACGCTATCCTTGCGGTGCAGGGCGCCGGTGATTTCCTCGAGGACGGCGTTGAGGACGCGGTTGGCTTGTTCTTTGGTGAGGTCTGCTTTTTCCGCGATGGCGGCGGCGAGTTCTGGTTTACGCATGAATGAAGCCCCTTTGACGGTTTTTTTGTTGTTATGTCCGTGCCGTTCTCTTTGGAACGGCCCCTAAGGCGCCGCAGGCTCTACTCTGCGGCAGACGGGAGTGAGGATGGCACGGTGCCGAAAACGGCGCCAGTGGCCGGGCGACCTTTGTGGGACCAAAAGTAGGGTTTTTGCGACAGAACGACCAGTATTTACGCCAGCAGGGGTGGAAGTTTCTTGTTCAGTGCCAGTTTCTCCATCACCGCCGTGCCTGTCAGGGCGTACCCCAACAGATTGCCTTGAGCGTCGCGGCATAGCGCCTTGATGTCCGCGCCCTGCCCTTCGACACTCCACACGCCCTCGCTACCTCGCGGTGGTGGCGACACCACCAGTGGGCACACCGGGGTTTTCACGGTAATCGGCATGGCGCCGTAGCTCACGGCGGTCGGGTTGCCGGCCAGGGTTTGGGCCAGGGCACGGGCGCAGCTCATCAGTGGCATGACGTACAGCAGGTTCAAGCCGTCGACCTCGGCACAGTCGCCCAGGGCGTAGATGTTGGCGTGGGAGGTCTTGAGGTGACGGTCGACCACTACGCCGCGATTGACCACCAGGCCGGCAGCGGCGGCCAGGTCGATGCGGGGACGCAAGCCGATGGCCGAGACCACCAGGTCACAGGCAATCACCTGGCCGTCGGACAAGTGGGCTTCCAACCCGTCGGCGACCCGTTGCAGGCGATTGAGCACCGGCCCCAGGTGGAAGCGCGCGCCGAGGCTTTCCAGCCCGGCCTGTACAGCCGCAGCGGCGGCCGGGTGCAGCAGGGTCGGCATGACTTGCTCGCACGGCGCCACCAATTGCACTTTATAGCCACCCAGGATCAGGTCGTTGGCGAACTCGCAGCCAATCAGCCCGGCGCCGAGCAGCAGCACGCGACGTTTGCCAGCCGCCGCTGCGCGAAAGCGTGCGTAGTCTTCCAGGTCGTTGATGGGGAAGATCAGGTCCGCGGCATCGCCCTGCACCGGCACGCGCACGGTTTCGGCGCCCCAGGCCAGGATCAGCTCGCGGTAGCTCACCGCTTCTTCGCCGATCCACAGCCGTTTGTGGCCCGGGTCGATGCCGCTGATGCGGGTATGGGTGCGCACTTCGGCCTTCAGTTGCTCGGCCATGGTCCCGGGCTCGGCCATGCTCAGGCCGTCGGCGTCTTTGTTTTTGCCAAAGCCCGTGGAAAGCATGGGCTTGGAGTACGAGCGACCGTCATCGGCGCTGATCAGCAGCAATGGGGTTTCGCTGTCGAGTTTGCGAAATTCCCGGGCCAGGTTGTAACCGGCCAGCCCCGTACCGACGATGACGACAGGTGCGCTCATGCTGCTCTCCATGTGATGCTTTCCATGCCAGTTGAGAAACGATCAGTTGATTTCGATCATTTCGAAATCCATCTTGCCGACGCCGCAGTCCGGGCACAGCCAGTCTGCCGGTACGTCTTCCCAACGGGTGCCAGGTGCGATGCCATCATCCGGCCAACCGTCGGCTTCGTTGTAGATCAGGCCGCAGACGATACATTGCCACTTTTTCATTCAGGTACTTCCTCAGGTGTCAGGCGTTTGCCGGTATAGGGTCGCTCGAGGCTGTTTTCCGGCTCAGGGCGTTTTGTACTGATCGGTCGTCGCAGATGCAAGCACGATCGGCAGTGCAGCAGGCCGGAGCCGTCAAAATCGGCGACCGTCATGGTAAGCTCGCGGCCTCATTTGTTGCCTATCAAGACCCTCGTGCCGCATACAAATTCGATATTTCCAACACTCCAATGGCTGCCCCAGCCCCTGCTGTCGCCCCGGCCCGATGCGGGTGTCCTCGACTGGCTGTTCGACGAAGGCTCCCTGACCCGGCGCCTGACGCACCTGTCGGACGGCCATTTCAGCGTGACGCCGTTGTTCGAAGGCTGGCAGCCGTTGCGCGCCGACGAATGCGCCGCCCTGGACCTGGCCGAGGGTAGCGAAGGCTGGGTACGCGAGGTGTATCTGCGCGGCCATGACCAGCCGTGGGTGTTCGCCCGCAGTGTGGCGGCGCGCGGCGCCTTGCAGGGTGACGGCTTGCAGATGGACGAACTGGGCAGCCGTTCCCTGGGGGAGTTGCTGTTTTGTGACCAGGCGTTCCAGCGCCGAGCCATCGAAGTTTGCCATTACCCCGACGCCGGGTTGCCCGAAGAAGTGCGCGCCAGCGGGCTGTGGGGTCGCCGCTCACGTTTCGACCGCGGTGCATTGAGCGTGCTAGTGGCGGAAATCTTCCTGCCGCGCCTGTGGACCGTCGCCCGTGCCTATTCGGAGAATTGCTGATGTACGTGCAACTGCTCAAATCCTTGAACCGCCTGAACCCGCGGGCCTGGGACTTCGTGCAACTGACCCGCATGGACAAGCCCATTGGCATCTACCTGCTGCTGTGGCCGACGTTGTGGGCGCTATGGATTGCCGGTGAAGGCTCACCGTCCATCGTCAACCTGGTGATTTTCGTCCTCGGCGTGGTGCTGACCCGCGCCGGCGGCTGTGTGATCAATGACTGGGCCGACCGCAAGGTGGACGGTCACGTCAAGCGCACCGAGCAGCGCCCGCTGGTGAGCGGCAAGATCAGTTCGAAAGAGGCGCTGGTGTTCTTCGCCGTGCTGATGAGCGTGAGTTTCCTGCTGGTGCTGTGCACCAACGCCCCGACTATCCTGCTCTCCCTCGGTGGCTTGGCGCTGGCGTTCAGTTACCCGTTCATGAAGCGCTATACCTACTACCCGCAAGTGGTGCTGGGCGCGGCGTTCTCCTGGGGCATGCCGATGGCGTTCACCGCCGAAACCGGTCATCTGCCGGCCGCCGCCTGGTTGCTGTACATCGCCAACCTGCTGTGGACGGTGGGCTACGACACCTATTACGCAATGACCGACCGGGACGATGACCTGCGCATTGGCGTGAAATCTACGGCAATTCTGTTTGGCGATGCCGACCGGGTGATCATCCTGACGTTGCAAGGCCTGGCCTTGGGCTGCCTGCTGCTGGCCGGGGCGAAGTTCGAACTGGGCGGCTGGTTCCACCTGGGGCTGGTGGCCGCTGCCGCGTGCTTCGCCTGGGAGTTCTGGTACACCCGTGGCAGGGACCGGATGCGCTGCTTCCAGGCGTTTTTGCACAACCATTGGGCCGGGTTGGCGATTTTCGTGGGGATCGTGCTGGATTACGCGTTGCGCTGAAGCCACATCAATTCGGCACACGCTGAACCCGTGGCGAGGGAGCTTGCTCCCGCTCGGTTGCGCAGCAACCGCAAAATCTTGGGGCCGCTACGCAGCCCAGCGGGAGCAAGCTCCCTCGCCACAAGAGCATCCGCTCGGCGCCGTGCCCATCAGTGGGGCTTGGCGACCTTCCAGGCGCCGTCCATCAAGCCGTCACCGGTCATGTCACCGGCCTTTGTATCCTTCACAAAGGTGTACAGCGGCTTGCCATCGTAGGCCCACTGCTTCTTTCGGTCATCGCGGGTGATCACGGTCCATTTGCCCATGGACTTGTCGCTTTCTTCGGCCATGAGCGGCGGCCAGTTGGCGGCGCACTTGTCGTTGCACATCGACTTGCCGCCCGAGTCTTTGGCAAACGTATACAACGTCATGTTTTGGTGGTCCGTCAGTATGTCCTTCTCTTTATCGACCATCGCCGGCTCAGCCGCGAATGCCCATGTCGGCAGCGCCAGGGCAGCCGTTACCGCCAGTGCCCGGATGGATTGGGTAAGGTAAGTCATGGAAACCTTCTTGTGTGGTTGTCAGGATTCGGACTGAAAAGCTTAGTCCAGGATCCCCTTCGCTGCCGCTCGAGGAAATAACTGTCACACGACTGCAATAATTCCGTTATCTAATGCGGCGCAAGACAGTTAAATGACAAGAGGATTACCCCATGGTTGGCAGGAGCATTCTGATCGTCGACGACGAGGCGCCCATCCGCGAGATGATCGCCGTTGCGTTGGAGATGGCCGGCTATGACTGCATGGAAGCAGAAAACTCTCAACAGGCCCACGCCATCATCGTCGACCGCAAGCCCGACCTGATTCTGCTGGACTGGATGCTGCCCGGCACCTCAGGCATCGAATTGGCGCGACGCCTCAAGCGCGATGAGCTGACCGGTGATATTCCGATCATCATGCTCACCGCCAAGGGCGAAGAGGACAACAAGATCCAGGGCCTGGAAGTGGGCGCCGACGACTACATCACCAAGCCCTTCTCCCCACGGGAGCTGGTGGCGCGCCTGAAGGCCGTGCTGCGTCGCGCTGGCCCCACCGACGGCGAAGCACCGATCGAAGTCGGCGGCCTGCTGCTGGACCCCATCAGTCACCGCGTGACCATCGACGGCAAGCCCGCCGAGATGGGCCCCACGGAATACCGCCTGCTGCAATTCTTCATGACCCACCAGGAGCGTGCCTACACCCGTGGCCAACTGCTGGACCAGGTCTGGGGCGGTAACGTCTACGTGGAAGAGCGCACCGTGGATGTGCACATCCGACGCCTGCGCAAGGCCCTCGGCGACGCCTACGAAAATCTGGTACAAACCGTGCGCGGCACCGGTTATCGTTTTTCTACCAAGGCCTGATCCGAGCCCTTACCGCCCGACAAGCTGACAAGGACGCGCGTCACGTGAATCAAAACTGGCATGGCACCCTGATTCGCCACATGTTGTTGCTGGTGACCGGCTGTCTGGTGATCGGCCTGATCAGCGGCTATTACGGCTGGAGCCTGGCCGCGGGCCTGGGGCTTTACCTGGCCTGGACCCTCAAGCAACTGCTGCGCCTGCATGAATGGCTACGCCTGCACCAACCCGACGAAGCCCCGCCCGACGGCTATGGCCTGTGGGGTGAGGTGTTCGACAGCATTTACCACCTGCAACGGCGCGACCAGCGCGTGCGCGGGCGCCTGCAAGCGGTGATCGACCGTGTCCAGGAGTCCACTGCGGCACTCAAAGACGCCGTGATCATGCTCGACAGCGATGGCAACCTGGAATGGTGGAACCGCGCCGCCGAAACCCTGTTGGGCCTCAAGACGCCACAGGACAGCGGCCAGCCGGTGACCAACCTGGTGCGTCATCCGCGCTTCAAGGAATATTTCGAGCAAGCCAATTACGCCGAGCCCCTGGAAATTCCTTCGCCCACCAATGATCGGCTACGTATCCAGCTGTACATCACGCGCTATGGCAACAATGAGCATTTGATGCTGGTACGCGACGTCACGCGCATCCATCAGTTGGAACAGATGCGCAAGGACTTCATCGCCAACGTCTCCCACGAACTGCGCACGCCATTGACGGTGATCTGTGGTTATCTGGAAACCCTGCTCGACAACGTCGAGGAAGTGAACCCGCGCTGGAGCCGGGCCTTGCAGCAGATGCACCAGCAAAGCGGGCGCATGCAGACCCTGCTCAACGACTTGCTGCTGCTGGCTAAGCTGGAAGCCACCGATTACCCGTCGGACAACCAGCCAGTGCCCATCGACGATCTGCTGCAAACCATTGTCGAAGACGCGCAGGAACTGTCCGGCTCCAAGCAGCAGACCATCACCCTGGAAGCCGATGCGGCCGTGCAGCTCAAAGGCAGCGAGGCGGAACTGCGCAGTGCGTTTTCCAACCTGGTGTTCAACGCGGTCAAATACACGCCGGAGCAAGGCCGGATCCATGTGCGCTGGTGGGGCGATGAGCAAGGCGCGCACCTGAGCGTGCGTGATTCGGGCATTGGCATCGACAGCAAACACCTGCCGCGCCTGACCGAACGCTTCTACCGTGTCGACTCCAGCCGCAACTCCAATACCGGCGGCACCGGGCTGGGCCTGGCCATCGTCAAACACGTCCTGCTGCGCCATCGCGCCCGCATGGAAATCAGCAGCGTACCCGGCCATGGCAGCACCTTTACCTGCCATTTCGCTCCGACCCAGGTGGTTCGCGCACGCCTCGCCCGCCCCGCTGATTGAGCACGCCCCCTAGGCAATCGCCGAGTCAGCCGCTACATTGACTGACTTGTGCCTGCCTTTTCAGGCGCTCATTTTCAATTCCTACGACTATACGGAACCCGCAAAACTCCATCATGGACCCTTCCCCTGGCTTGTCCCTCGTCACACTTTTCGCCGAATTCGGCATGATTCTTTTTGCTCTGATCCTGGTTTTGCTCAACGGTTTTTTCGTTGCGGCCGAATTCGCCATGGTCAAGCTGCGCTCGACCCGGGTCGAAGCCATTGCCGAGCAGAACGGCTGGCGCGGGCACATCCTGCGCACCGTTCATAGCCAGCTCGACGCTTACCTGTCGGCGTGCCAGTTGGGTATCACCCTGGCCTCCCTGGGCCTGGGCTGGGTCGGTGAGCCGGCGTTCGCCCATATCCTCGAGCCGTTGCTGGGCGCAGTCGGCGTACAGTCGCCGGAAGTGATCAAGGGCGTGTCGTTCTTCACCGCGTTCTTCATCATTTCGTACCTGCACATCGTGGTCGGTGAACTGGCGCCCAAATCCTGGGCCATTCGCAAACCCGAGCTGCTGTCGCTGTGGACCGCCGTGCCGCTGTACCTGTTCTACTGGGCGATGTACCCGGCGATCTACCTGCTCAACGCCAGCGCCAACGCCATCCTGCGCATCGCCGGCCAAGGCGAACCCGGCCCGCATCACGAGCACCATTACAGCCGCGAAGAACTGAAACTGATCCTGCACTCCAGCCGTGGCCAGGACCCGAGCGACCAGGGCATGCGCGTGCTGGCCTCGGCCGTGGAAATGGGCGAGCTGGAAGTGGTGGACTGGGCCAACTCCCGGGAAGACCTGGTGACGCTGGAATTCAACGCGCCGCTCAAGGAAATCCTGGCGATGTTCCGGCGCCACAAGTTCAGCCGTTATCCGGTGTATGACAGCGAGCGCCAGGAGTTCGTCGGCCTGCTGCACATCAAGGACCTGCTGCTGGAACTGGCGGCCCTGGATCACATTCCCGAGTCGTTCAACCTGGCCGAACTGACCCGGCCGCTGGAGCGGGTGTCGCGGCACATGCCGCTATCGCAATTGCTGGAGCAGTTCCGCAAGGGCGGTTCGCACTTCGCCTTGGTCGAGGAGGCCGACGGCAACATCATCGGTTACCTGACCATGGAAGACGTGCTGGAAGTGTTGGTGGGTGACATCCAGGACGAACACCGCAAAGCCGAACGCGGCATCCTGGCCTACCAGCCGGGCAAACTGCTGGTACGGGGTGATACGCCGCTGTTCAAGGTCGAGCGCCTGCTGGGGATCGACCTGGACCACATCGAAGCCGAAACCTTGGCTGGGTTGGTCTATGAAACCCTCAAGCGCGTGCCGGAAGAGGAAGAAGTGCTGGAAGTCGAAGGCCTGCGGATCATCATCAAGAAGATGAAAGGGCCGAAGATCATCCTGGCGAAGGTGTTGATGCTCGATTGAGTATCGACCGGCCCCCAAGCCTCTAACACGATCCCTGTGGCGAGGGAGCTTGCTCCCGCTGGGCAGCGAAGCGGCCCCAAAAGCGACGACTGCTTCGCAGCCGAGCGGGAGCAAGCTCCCTCGCCACAGGGGATCGGTGTGACCTGGGTTATTGCTTGCCCAACGCAAAGTTGGGCAGGTCGCCCACCGGTTGATTGAACTGGTAGGGAATCGACATCAACCCCAGGCCGGTATTGCGCTGCACCACGAAATGCAGGTGCGGGCCTGAGCTGTTGCCGGTGTTGCCCGACAACGCCAGCGGCGTGCCCACCCCGACCCGCTGCCCTTCCCGTACGCTCACCGAACCTTTCTGCAAGTGCAGGTAGACGCCCATGGTCCCGTCATCGTGCAGCACCCGAACGAAGTTGCCCGAAGGGTCGTCCCCGCGGCCGGTCTGCTCGTTTTCGGTCTTGATGACCACGCCGCCCCGCGCCGCGATGATCGGCGTGCCCACGGGCATGGCAATGTCCATGGCGTAGCGGTTCTTCGGGCCGTAATGGCTGTACTGGCCGTTGGCACCCTGGCTCAGCCGGAACGGCCCACCACGCCACGGCAACGGGTACTGATAGGCCTGTGCCGCGCCAGCGGGGTCGCCCAGGGAATATTCGAACCTTGGGGTGTAGACCAGCGGCCTCCCGGGCTGAGTGGCCGTGAGCAGCGCCAGGCGCAGGTTGCTGCGCGCCGGTAGCACCCGACGAATCGGCCTGCTCGGTGCCCCGCTGACGTTGCGAAGCCCGGCGAAACTCAACTCGATCTCCACCGGCGCATACAAATCGTTGCGCACGAACACCGCGTCCGCGCCATTCTGCTTCTTGATATCCAGGAACACCTGTCGCTCCAGGCGCTCGACCATGCGGTCGCGGAACACGAACACCTGGGCGCCCTTGCTGGGGCGGTCGCTATAGGACACCACGCCATTGGCATCGGTGGATTTGTAGATCGTCATGGCCACGGCCGAGGTGGAGGCCAGGACAAGACCACAGGCAAACAGCAGGGGAGCGAGCATGGGTAAAGTTCTGTCGAAAAATGAAGGCCTGCACAGCAGCCTAGCAGCTGGGATGGACCAGCGTAGTCGACGGATGTTTCAAAATTGGATCAGCGATCGGTGTTGGTGATCGTTCCTACGCTCTGCGTGGCAATGCAGCCCGGGACGCTCCGCGTCCCCTCAAGCGCCGAACGCAGAGCGTCCGTAGAGGCATCCCACGCGGAGCATGGGAACGATCTGCGGCTGTATCAGGCGCCCGGCACGAAGTGCTTCTGCGCGGTGCCGCGGGCGATCAGGCGGGAGATGTAGTCGAGTTTCTGCGGGTCTTTGTCGACGAAGCGGAACGTCAACTGCAGCCATTCGCTATCGGGCGTCTGTTCATGGGCGACAATGGCGTGCAGGTAGCCGTTGAGACGAGCGGTTTCAGCGTTGTCGCCCTGCTCCATGTCCAGCACCGCACCTTCGAGGACTTGCGGCAGGGAGTCGGAGCGCTTGACCACCAGCAGCGCTTCCTTGAGGCTCAGGGCCTTGATCACGCATTGCTGGGTACCGCTGGACAGGCGCAACTGGCCTTGGCCGCGGTTGGCCGACGAAGCGGTGGCGGCTACCGGCGCCTTGACCGGTGGGCTGTTTAGCAAGCCACGCGCCGGAGCGGCTGCAGCAGGGGCGGCGGGGGCGGGGGCCGAAGCCACAGCGGCAACCGGAGCCTTGCCGCCCGTCAGGGCGCTTAAGGAGTCATTGCCGAACGCCGAGTTCATCTTGGTCGGGGCACTGTTCATCAGCGTGTCGAGCTTGCCGACCTTATGCAGGGCCTGCTTGACCTTGGTCAGTAGCTGCTCGTTGGTGAACGGCTTGCTGACGTAGCCGGAAACGCCGGCCTGGATGGCTTGGACCACGTTTTCCTTGTCGCCGCGGCTGGTGACCATCACGAACGGCATGCCCTTGAGGTTGTCCTGCTGGCGACACCAGGTCAGCAGTTCCAGGCCGGACATTTCCGGCATTTCCCAATCGCACAACACCAGGTCGAACGCTTCGCGAGCCAGCAGGGCTTGGGCTTTCTTGCCGTTCACCGCGTCTTCGATGCGCACGCCCGGGAAGTAGTTGCGCAGGCACTTCTTCACCAGGTCACGAATGAACGAAGCATCGTCCACGACCAACACACTGACCTTACTCATCCAGATACACCTCTAAAAAATCCCGGCAAGCATACCGCTTTTACTGATGGCACATCGCCAAAAACCTTCAGTCACGCCGGGACCTTTCGTTCGCGGGGTGCTGCTTTCGATAAAAAAAAACCCAAAAAAAAGCCCGACCAGAAGGCCGGGCACTTTTCCTGGCAATCTTACTTATCGTCAGCTCCGTCCGGAACATTAGCAGTTTCGGACGGGGTGCCCTCAACTTCTTCCTTCATGCGCTTGAGCCCCAGATGCCGGACATCGGTGCCGCGCACCAGGTAGATGACAAGTTCCGAGATGTTGCGCGCATGATCGCCGATGCGCTCCAGAGAACGTAGCACCCAGATGATGCTCAATACCCGGGAGATGGAGCGCGGGTCTTCCATCATGTAAGTCGCCAGCTCCCGCAGGGCGGTCTTGTACTCGCGGTCGATGATCTTGTCGTACTGGGCCACCGACAACGCCAGGTCGGCGTCGAAGCGGGCAAAGGCGTCCAGTGCATCGCGGACCATGTTGCGCACCTGGTCGCCAATATGGCGCACCTCGACGTAACCGCGCGGCGCTTCGCCTTCTTCGCACAACTGGATGGCTCGACGGGCAATCTTGGTGGCTTCGTCGCCGATCCGCTCCAGGTCGATCACCGACTTGGAAATGCTGATGATCAAGCGCAGGTCGGAAGCCGCCGGCTGACGACGGGCGAGGATGCGCAGGCACTCCTCGTCGATGTTGCGCTCCATCTGGTTGATCTGGTCGTCGATCTCGCGCACTTGCTGGGCCAGGCCCGAATCGGCCTCGATCAGCGCGGTCACCGCGTCGTTGACCTGCTTTTCCACCAGCCCGCCCATGGCCAGCAGGTGGCTGCGCACCTCCTCCAGCTCGGCGTTGAACTGTGCGGAAATGTGATGGGTGAGGCCTTCCTTCGAAATCATGGTTTTGCTCCGCAAAAGCTGTGAGCTGCAAGCTACAAGCTGCAAGCTGATGTGTGTCGTTACGCTAAACTGCTTTTACTTGCCGCTTGAAGCTTGCGGCTCGCAGCGGCCGCTAGCCATAGCGGCCCGTAATGTAGTCCTCGGTCTGCTTCTTGGCCGGATTGGTGAACAGCGTATCGGTGTCGCCGAACTCCACCAGTTTGCCCATGTACATGAACGCGGTGTAATCGGAAACCCGCGCCGCCTGTTGCATGTTGTGGGTCACGATGACGATGGTGAACTTGGACTTGAGCTCGTAGATCAGTTCTTCGACTTTCAGCGTCGAGATCGGGTCCAGGGCCGAGCAGGGTTCGTCGAGCAGCAGCACTTCCGGCTCCACGGCGATGGTGCGGGCGATCACCAGGCGCTGCTGTTGACCGCCGGACAGGCCCAGGGCCGACTCATGCAGGCGGTCCTTGACCTCATCCCACAACGCCGCGCCCTTGAGGGCCCATTCCACGGCTTCGTCGAGGATGCGCTTCTTGTTGATGCCCTGGATGCGCAAGCCGTAGACCACGTTCTCGTAGATGGTTTTCGGGAACGGGTTGGGCTTCTGGAACACCATGCCCACGCGACGACGCAGCTCGGCCACATCTTCGCCCTTGCGGTAGATGTTGTTGCCGTAGAGGTTGATTTCCCCTTCGACGCGGCAGCCGTCCACCAGGTCGTTCATGCGGTTGAAGGTCCGCAGCAAGGTTGACTTGCCGCAGCCCGATGGACCGATGAACGCGGTGACGCGCTGTTTCGGGATGTTCAGGCTGACGTCGTACAGTGCCTGCTTCTGGCCGTAGAACAGGTTCAGGCCGGGCACTTCGATGGCGACGGTTTCTTCGGCCAGGTTCAGGCTCTGCTTGTCGCGGCCCAGGGCCGACATGTTGATGCCGTGTGTATGTGCTTCGTGTTGCATGGTCTCACTCCGTTCGTAGCTGCAAGCTTCTAGCTGCAAGCTGCAAGTTTGAGCAAAAGCGGCCTGTAGCTTGCCGCTTGTGGCTAATGACTTTTAGCTATCCAACGCTTTGTATTTCTCGCGCAGGTGGTTACGGATCCACACTGCCGACAGGTTGAGCGTGGCGATCACCAGCACCAGCAGCAGCGCCGTGGCGTACACCAGCGGTCGCGCCGCTTCGACGTTCGGGCTCTGGAAGCCCACGTCATAGATATGGAAGCCCAGGTGCATGATCTTCTGGTCTAGGTGCAGGTACGGGTAGTTGCCGTCCAGCGGCAGCGACGGGGCCAGTTTCACCACGCCTACCAGCATCAACGGCGCCACTTCACCGGCAGCACGGGCCACGGCGAGGATCATCCCGGTCATCATCGCCGGGCTCGCCATGGGCAGGACAATTTTCCACAGGGTCTCGGCCTTGGTCGCACCAAGGGCCAGGGAGCCTTCGCGCACGGTACGCGGGATCCGCGCCAGGCCTTCCTCGGTGGCCACGATCACCACCGGCACCGCCAGCAGCGCCAGGGTCAGGGACGCCCAGAGCAGGCCCGGGGTGCCGAAGGTCGGCGCCGGCAAGGCCTCGGGGAAGAACAAGCGATCGACCGAACCACCCAGCACGTAGACGAAGAAGCCCAGGCCAAACACTCCGTAAACGATGGCCGGAACGCCGGCCAGGTTGTTCACCGCGATGCGGATCAGGCGGGTCATCGGGCCCTGACGGGCATATTCACGCAAGTAGACCGCCGCCAGCACGCCGAACGGCGTCACGATCATCGCCATGATCAGGGTCATCATCACAGTGCCGAAAATCGCCGGGAAGATACCGCCTTCGGTGTTGGCTTCACGCGGGTCGTCGCTGAGGAATTCCCAGACCTTGCTGACGTAGAAACCCATCTTGGTGAACGTGCCCATGCCGTTTGGCTGGTAGGCGTGCACCACTTTGCCGATTTCGATTTCCACTTCCTTGCCGTTGGCATCGCGGGCGGTCAGGCTGTCGCGATTGAACTGTGCATGCAGGTCGGCCAGGCGCGCTTCGATGTCCTTGTAGCGGGCATTGAGCTCGGCGCGCTCGCTTTCCAGGTCCGCCTGGGCAGAAGCGTCGAGCTTGCCGTCCAGCTCCAGTTTGCGACCGTGCAGACGGATGCGTTCCAGGCCGGCGTTGATTGCACCGATGTCGACTTTTTCCAGGGTCTTGAGCTCGGAGGCCAACTGGTTGACGCGCTCTACGCGAGCCTGCAGTTGCGGCCAGGCGGCCTCGCCTTCGGCGATGACCTTGCCGTTTTCCTTGACGTTGACCAGGTAGCCGTAGAAGTTGCCCCACTCACGACGCTCGATGGCCATCAGCTCCGGCGGCGTAGTCTGGTTGGTCAGCCAGTCGCCGACGATCCAGGTGAAGTCGGTGCCGTTCAGGTCCCGGTTGCCCACCTTGATCAGTTCGCGGGTCATGAACTCGGGGCCTTCGTCCGGCACCGGCAGGCCAGCGCTTTTCAGGCGCTCACGAGGCACTTCTTCCTTCTGCACGACTTCGCCGACCACCAGGTGCGCAGGCATGCCCGGCACGTTGTAGCTGGCGTGGACCAGGTCCGCCGGCCAGAAGTGGCCCAGGCCGCGCACGGCGATCACCGCCAGCAGGCCAATGGTCATGATGACCGCGATGGACACCGCGCCACCGCTGATCCAGACGCCGGGGGCGCCGCTCTTGAACCATCCTTTCAGGGAGTTCTGTTTCACAGACTTCTACCTTTCTTAAAGCGACGAATATTTCTTGCGCAGACGCTGACGGATCAGCTCGGCGAGGGTGTTCATGACGAAGGTGAACAACAGCAGCACCAGGGCCGACAGGAACAGCACGCGATAATGGCTGCCGCCGACTTCCGACTCAGGCATCTCCACCGCCACGTTGGCCGCCAGGGTGCGCAGGCCTTCGAACAGGTTCATTTCCATGACCGGCGTGTTACCGGTGGCCATCAGCACGATCATGGTCTCGCCCACCGCACGGCCCATGCCGATCATCAGCGCCGAGAAGATGCCGGGGCTGGCGGTGAGGATCACCACGCGGGTCATGGTCTGCCACGGCGTGGCACCGAGGGCCAGGGAGCCCAGGGTCAGGCCACGCGGCACGCTGAACACGGCGTCTTCGGCGATGGAATAGATGTTCGGGATCACCGCGAAGCCCATCGCCAGGCCGACCACCAGGGCGTTGCGCTGGTCGTAGGTGATGCCCAGGTCATGGGAGATCCACATGCGCATGTCGCCGCCGAAGAACCACGCTTCCATGTACGGGCTCATGTACAGCGAGAGCCAGCCCACGAACAGGATCACCGGGATCAGCAGGGCGCTTTCCCAGCCGTCCGGCACTCTCAGGCGAATGGATTCCGGCAGCCGGCTGAAGACGAAACCGGCGACCAGGATGCCAATTGGCAGCAACATCAGCAGGCTGAAAATACCCGGCAGGTGCCCTTCGACGTACGGCGCCAGGAACAGGCCGGCGAAGAACCCGAGGATCACCGTCGGCATCGCTTCCATCAGCTCGATCACCGGCTTGACCTTGCGGCGCATGCCCGGGGCCATGAAGTAGGCGGTGTAGATCGCGGCGGCAATGGCCAGCGGTGCGGCCAGCAACATCGCGTAGAACGCCGCTTTCAGGGTGCCGAAGGTCAGCGGCGAAAGGCTCATCTTGGGTTCGAAGTCGGTGTTGGCGGCGGTCGATTGCCAGACGTACTTGGGTTCGTCGTAGTTTTCGTACCAGACCTTGCTCCACAACGCGCTCCACGACACTTCCGGGTGCGGATTGTCCAGCGTCAACGGTTGCAGCTTGCCGCCCTGTTCAACGATCAGGCGGTTGGCCCGTGGCGACATGCCGAACAGGCCCTGGCCGTCGACCACCTGGTCCACCAGCAGAGTACGGTGGGCGGTGCTGTGGAACACGCCAAGCTTGCCGGCGGCGTCGAGCGCAACAAAGCCTTTGCGACGTTCTTCGGCGCTGATCTCGACGATGGGCGTACTGCCCATCTGGAAGGTACGAATCTGTTTGAAGCGCAACTCGCCGTCCGGATCGCGGGCCATGAACCACTGGGCCAGGCCGCCCTTGGAGTCGCCGATGATCAGCGAGATCCCGCCCACCAGCTGGGTGGCGGCGGTGACTTGGGCGTCGGCGTTCTCGAGCAGCTTGTAGCGGCCATTGAGACTCTTGTCCCGCAGGCTGAACACGTCGGCCTGGGCACGTCCGTTAACCACATACAGCCATTGCTGACGCGGGTCGACGAAGATGTTCTTCACCGGCTCGGTCATCTGCGGCAGGTCGATGCGGGTCTGCTCGCTGGTGACCTCACCGGTCATCATGTTTTCTTCGCTGGTGAGCGACATCACTTGCAGTTGGGCACCGCTGGAACCGGCCAGCAGCAGGGTCGAGTCGGTGGCGTTGAGGCTGACATGTTCCAGGGCCGCGCCCTGTTCGTTCAATGCAATCGGCGTCTCGCCGTAAGGGTATTCGACGGCAGGCGAGATGGTTTTCTTGCCGTCCGGGTAGCTGACCTTATAGGTGTGACGAAATACCAGGGCTTGGCCGTTGGACAGACCGATTGCCACCAGCGGGCTGCCGGGCTGGTCTTCGCCAATGGCGGTCACGCTGGCGCCGGCCGGAATCGGCAGGTCGATGCGGCGCAGTTCGGCGCCACTGCTGATGTCGAAGAACAGCGCCTGGCCCTTGTCGGAAACCCGCATGGCGACTTGGTTCTGTTCTTCGATGGAGATCATCAAGGGTTTGCCGGCGTCTTGCATCCAGGCCGGGGTGATCGAGTCCTTGGCGGTCAGGTCCGCGCCCTGGAACAGGGGCAGCACCACGTAGGCCAGGAAAAAGAAGATCAACGTAATGGCAGCGAGGACAGCGAGGCCGCCGACCAGCACGTACCAGCGGGTCAGGCGATCCTTGAGCGCGCGAATACGGCGCTTGCGTTGCAGCTCAGGCGTATTGAAGTCAATGCGCTTGGGAGGGGAAGTCGTAGTCATTGTGGAGTTGGCCAGATCATTCATGCGCACACCCTAGCGATCCTGTATGACAGAAAGATGACAATGCAGTGACGCAACAAATCCGCCGCCGGCAGAAAGCGGCAGCGGACAGGAATTTGGGTTGTGGGAGCAACCTTCACTCCCACAGGAGTCCGGGCGTTGGCCCGGGCTCAGGTATTACTTCTTGGCGACGCTGCCGCCTTCCGACAGACCCAGGTCAGCCAGTGCCTTGGCGGCCACTTTGGCTGGCAACGGGATGTAGCCGTCCTTGACCACGACTTCCTGGCCTTGCTTGGACAGGATCAGCTTCACGAACTCGGCTTCCAGCGGGGCCAGAGGCTTGTTCGGTGCCTTGTTGACGTAAACGTAGAGGAAGCGCGACAGCGGGTACTTGCCGTTCAGGGCGTTTTCTTCGGTGTCTTCGATGAACTCGCCGCCTTCTTTCTTGGCCAGGGCAACGGTTTTCACGCTGGCGGTCTTGTAGCCGATACCCGAGTAGCCAACGCCGTTGAGCGAGCTACTGATCGACTGTACAACCGAGGCCGAGCCAGGCTGTTCATTGACGTTGGACTTGTAGTCACCTTTGCACAGGGCTTCTTCTTTGAAGTAGCCGTAGGTGCCGGATACCGAGTTACGACCGAACAACTGGACTGGCTTGTTGGCCAGGTCACCGGTCACGCCCAGGTCGCCCCAGGTCTTGACGTCGGCCTTGGCGCCGCACAGACGAGTAGAGGAGAAAATCGCATCAACCTGAGCCATGGTCAGGCCTTTGATCGGGTTGTCCTTGTGTACGAATACCGCCAGGGCGTCCACGGCAACCGGGATGGCGGTAGGCTTGTAACCGTATTTGGTTTCGAAAGCCTGCAGCTCGTTGTCCTTCATCTTGCGGCTCATCGGGCCCAGGTTGGAGGTGCCTTCGGTGAGCGCGGGTGGCGCGGTGGAAGAACCGGCGGCCTGAATCTGGATATTTACGTTCGGGTATTCCTTCTTGTAGTTCTCGGCCCACAAGGTCATCAGGTTGGCCAGGGTATCGGAGCCGACGCTGGACAGGTTGCCCGATACACCAGTGGTCTTGGTGTAGCTCGGGATCGCAGGATCAACAGCGGCAACCGCGTTGGCAGTCGCAACGCCAGCAGCGACAAAAGTCATTGCCGCCATCAAACGCTTCAGTTTCATGCCTTACTCCTAGCAGATAGGGTGTGTTAAGTCGGCCAAGTATCGGTAAGCCGTGTGAACACTCTATGGCTGAAATATGACAATTGGATGAAAGGCCAGTATCGAGTTTTACAAGATGATTCGCGCCGATAGAGACAGGTTGAAAACCCGCTCAATCCGTGGCGAGGGAGCTTGCTCCCGCTGGGCAGCGAGCGGCCCCAAGATCTTGCGGTCGCTGCGCAACCGAGCGGGAGCAAGCTCCCTCGCCACAATGGATCGCACCCGCCTTAAGTGAACAGTGCCATCTAGCGCCCTTTCTTCCAAAGGTAGCCGCCTACCACGATCCCGATCCCACAGATGGCCGCCACGTAATACGCCGGCCCCATCGGGCTCTCTTTCAACAGCAGGGTCACGATCATCGGCGTCAATCCGCCGAAGATTGCATAGGCCAGGTTGTAGGAGAACGACAAGCCGCTGAAACGCACCACGGCCGGGAAAGCATTGACCATGACATAAGGCACCGCGCCGATGGTACCCACCAGCAAGCCACTCAAGGCATACAGCGGGAACAGCCATTCGGGGTGATCGAACAGGCAGTGGTAGAAGGTCCAGAATGTGATCAACAGCAAACCGCTACCGAAGACAAATACCCGACCGGCACCAAAACGATCGGCCAGCACACCCGCACCGATGCAACCGAAACTCAGGCACACAATCGCCAGGCTATTGGCCTGCAACGCGGTGGTCGGACTGAAGTGGTAAACCGTCTGCAGCACGGTCGGTGTCATCAGGATCACCACAATGACGCCGGCCGACAATAGCCAGGTCAACAGCATGGAAATGGCGATGGCGCCGCGGTGATCACGCAGCACGGCCCGCAGCGGCACTTCCTCGGCCAGGGCCTTGCGCAGTTGCAGCTCGGCGAACACCGGGGTTTCGTGCAACCAGCGGCGCAGATACACCGAAAACAGCCCGAATACGCCACCCAGCAAGAACGGGATCCGCCAGGCGTAATCGGCCACCTCCACCGGTGTATAAAGGCTGTTGATCGCCGTGGCGACCAGCGAACCCAACAAAATCCCCGCCGTCAGGCCGCAGGTCAGCGTGCCGCAGGCATAGCCGATGTGGCGCACCGGAACGTGTTCGGAAACGAAGACCCAGGCGCCTGGCACTTCCCCGCCGATGGCCGCGCCCTGGATCACCCGCATCAGCAACAGCAGGATGGGCGCCCACATGCCGATCTGTGCATAAGTGGGCAGCAGGCCCATGATCAGGGTCGGCACGGCCATCATGAAAATGCTCAGGGTGAACATCTTCTTGCGCCCCAGCAGATCGCCAAAGTGGGCCATGACGATCCCGCCTAGCGGCCGGGCCAGGTAACCGGCGGCAAAAATGCCGAACGTCTGCATCAAGCGCAGCCACTCAGGCATTTCGGCAGGGAAGAACAATTTGCCGACCACGGTGGCAAAGAACACGAAAATGATGAAATCGTAGAACTCCAGCGCACCACCCAAGGCAGAAAGCGACAGGGTCTTGTAATCGTTGCGGGTCAATGGACGCGCGGGTTGTGCGGGCGTCGCCGTGCTCGAAGGCGCAGTGGTCATGGCAAGGGCTTCTCTTATAGTCGGTTCTGCAACCCTGGCAATACGGGTTGGGGGGCCTGGGCAGGTCCGGCACGATAGCAAATTGTTCGAAAAAGCACATAGAGGTGCGTATTTGATAGTCAAAATCAGAACCGAGTGGTCGTCTCGACGTCTATCGCCCGATATACTCGCAACCTTGCAGTACTCTGTAAGGGGTTGCTGTGCGAAAACGTCGTTGGTGGCGTAGTACCAGAACCAGCCGGTTTCGCAGAGTTTCCCTTTGGCACGCCTTTACGAAAAACGTGACGAACGCAGTATGTTCGGGCTGAATCGTTTTTTACAAAGACGGCTATTCACCTGAAGTACAAGACAGCGTTACGGGTCAGAGGCACCCCCTGCATGATAGAGCTCGAACAAGAAGATCCAATCCCGCAAGGCGACCTGGCCCTGCAAATCACCGCGCTCCCTCGCGAGACCAACGGCTTCGGCGATATTTTCGGCGGCTGGCTGGTGTCCCAGATGGACCTGGCCGGCACCGCCATGGCCAGCAAGGTAGCCGGCGGACGCGTGGCCACCGTGGCGATCGATCGCATGGCGTTCCTCGTACCGGTGGCAGTGGGGGCGCAGCTTTCCTTTTATACCCAGGCGCTGGAAATCGGCCGCAGCTCGATCCAGATGATGGTCGAGGTCTGGAGCGACGACCCGTTGTCCAGTGAATGGCGCAAGGTGACCGAGGCGGTGTTTGTCTTCGTCGCCATCGACGGCAGTGGTCGGACCCGTTCGGTTCCGCCGCGCGCCCGTTAAACACGGCGGCCGTTTTGCGGTCCATTGCAGTTCCTGTTCCCCGAGCGAGATTTGCAACATGCCTACGCCCAACGTCGAAGCCGTCAAACTGGATGAACTGAACGCCTGGCGCATCCGCCACGGTCAGGCCGAGTTGCTGGTGGCCCAACAAGGCGCGCATATCCTCAGCTATCAAGTGGACGGCCAGCCGCCGCTGATCTGGCTCAACGACGAGGCCACGTTCAAGGCCGGCAAGAGCATTCGCGCGGGCGTGCCGGTGTGCTGGCCGTGGTTCGGCAACCTGACGCGCAACCCCGACAGCGTACAGGCCATGCGCGTGACCAACGACCCGGCCACGGCCCACGGCCTGGTACGGGCGATGGATTGGGAATTGAAGGGCATCGAAGCCGAAGGCGAAAGCCTCAAGGTGGAATTCGTGCTGCCCTACCCCGAAAACGGCCTCTCGGGCTGGCCTCACCAGGTGGACCTGACGCTGACCATCGTGATGGACGAGCAACTGCACATCCGCCTCACCAGTCATAACCGTGGCAGCGAAACAGTCAGCCTCAGTCAGGCGCTGCACAGCTACTTCGCCGTGAGCGACGTGCGCAACGTGCAGGTCGAAGGGGTCGATGGCCTGAGCTACATCGAGACCCTGGACGACTGGAAAACCGTCACCCAGGCCGGCAACCTGCACTTTGCTGGCGAGACCGACCGCATCTATCTCGATACCCCACCAAAGCTGAGCATCATCGACCCGCAGTGGGAACGCCGGATCGAGCTGGCCAGCAGCGGTTCGCGCTCGGCGGTGATCTGGAACCCCTGGACCGAACGCGCCAAGGCCTTCAGCGACATGGCCGACGACGGCTGGCAGCACATGCTATGCATCGAGACGGCGAATGTGATGGACGATGTGGTGACGCTGTTGCCCGACGCCAGCCATACCCTTGGCGTGAGCATCTGCGGCAAGCCGCTCTAAACCACACCACAAAAACCAATGTGGGAGCTTGCTCGCTCCCACATTGGATCTTGGGTCGCGCCAACCAGCCGGTTACAAATCCGCCTCCTGCACCACCCTCACCTTCTCCGCATCCAGCGCATACGCCGCGCTGGCCAGGTCGTTGTCGACCTTTTCGATCTTCAGCGTGCCGGTCACCCACAACGGCGTATAGATGTCATCCAGCTTCAGGCCCTTGGGGTAGCGCACCAGCACCAGTTGATTCGGCGGTGGTGGCGGGACGTGAATGCAGGCGCCGGGGTAAGGCACCAGGAAAAACAGCGTGCTACGGCCCTTGGCGTCGGTTTCCAATGGCACGGGGTAACCGCCGATACGAATGTGCTTGTCGTTCATCGACGCCACGGTCTTGGTCGAATACATCACCGCCGGCAAGCCTTTACTTTGCTTCAGGCCACCTTTTTCGGTGAAGGTGCCGCTGGCTTCGGGGGAGTCGTGGTCGATCTCGGGCATGGCCTCGAGGGCTTTCTGGTCCGACTTGGGCATCAGTTCGAGCCAGTCGGTTTCCGGCAGCTCGGCAGCATGGGCCAGGCCACTGCCCAGTAGAAGAAGGGTCAACACTAGACGGCGCATGAAAGGGCTCGGCAATGAGTGGAAAGTGAAACGCCGAGCATTCTAGCCCCCTCTGCGCGCCAGGCAGAGAGGGCTTTATCGCATTTGAATCAGTTTCTTTTGATCAGGCCGTAGATCACCAGCAGCACCACCGCGCCCACCAGGGCACCGATGAAGCCAGCGCCTTGGCCAGCCTGGTAGATGCCCAAGGCCTGGCCGCCGTAAGTGGCTGCCAACGAACCGCCAATACCGAGCAGAATGGTCATGATCCAGCCCATGCTGTCATCGCCCGGTTTCAGGAACCGCGCCAGCAGGCCAACGATCAAGCCGATAAAGATGGTTCCGATGATTCCCATGGCATTGCCCTCTGATTGGATAGCTATGCCAAAGCCCGATCAGGCTTTGGCACTTAGCCATGAGAGAGGCTAGCCGACGAATGGTTCCACCGATGGCGCGGATTATTGCTCGGCGATCAGCGTCTCGACCTTGATGATCTGCTGGGCCAGCGTCGCCCGGTCCGCGCAACGCAGGTTGGCGTGACCGACCTTGCGCCCGGCCTTGAATGCCTTGCCATAGTGATGCAAATGGCAGTCAGCGATCGACAGGACTTTCTCGCTGTCCGGCACTTTGCCGATGAAGTTGAGCATCGCGCTCTCACCGACCTTGGCGGTCGACCCCAGTGGCAGCCCGGCCACCGCCCGCAGGTGGTTTTCGAACTGACTGCACTCGGCGCCTTCGGTGGTCCAGTGCCCGGAGTTGTGTACCCGAGGGGCGATTTCGTTGGCCTTGAGGCCACCGTCCACTTCAAAGAACTCGAATGCCATCACGCCGACATAATCGAGCTGCTTGAGCACCCGACTGGAATAGTCCTCGGCCAGGGCCTGCAACGGATGGTCGGTGCTGGCGACGGACAGCTTGAGGATGCCGTCCTTGTGAGTGTTGTGCACCAGCGGATAGAAACGGATCTCACCGTCACGGGCACGCACGGCGATCAGCGAGACTTCCCCGGTGAACGGCACGAAGCCTTCCAGCAGACAGGCCACGCTGCCAAGTTCAGCGAACGTACCGACCACGTCTTCAGGCTTGCGCAGGACTTTCTGGCCCTTGCCGTCGTAACCCAGGGTACGGGTCTTGAGCACGGCGGGCAGGCCGATGGCAGCGACGGCGGCGTCCAGGTCGGCCTGGGACTGAATGTCGGCAAAAGCCGGCGTGGGGATGCCCAGGTCCTTGAACATGTTCTTTTCGAACCAGCGGTCACGGGCGATCCGCAAGGCCTCGGCGCTCGGGTAGACCGGGACGAACTGGGACAGGAAGGCCACGGTCTCGGCCGGGACGCTTTCGAACTCGAAGGTCACCAGGTCGACTTCATCGGCCAGTTGGCGCAGGTGATCCTGGTCGCCGTAGTCGGCCCGCAGGTGCTCACCCAACGCGCTAGCACAGGCGTCCGGCGCCGGGTCCAGGAAAGCGAAGTTCATTCCCAGCGGCGTACCTGCCAGGGCCAACATGCGACCCAACTGGCCGCCACCGATTACACCGATCTTCATTCGTCAACAACCTCAGGCAATGCGTGGGTCTGGATTGTCCAGGACGCTGTCTGTCTGCTCAGCGCGGAATTTTTTCAGCACGGTATGAAATTGTGGATGCTTGGCGCCCAAAATGCTCGCCGACAGCAGGGCCGCGTTGATCGCACCAGCCTTGCCGATGGCCAGGGTCGCGACCGGGATGCCGGCTGGCATCTGCACGATCGACAGCAACGAATCGACGCCCGAAAGCATCGAAGACTGGACCGGCACGCCCAGCACCGGCAGATGAGTCTTGGCCGCACACATGCCTGGCAAATGGGCGGCGCCACCGGCACCGGCGATGATCACCTCGATGCCACGCGCCTCGGCCTCTTCGGCGTACTGGAACAGCAGGTCCGGGGTACGGTGGGCGGAGACCACTTTCACCTCGTAAGGGATGCCGAGCTTTTCCAGCATATCGGCGGTGTGGCTAAGGGTGGACCAATCGGACTTGGAGCCCATGATCACGCCAACCAGTGCACTCATCGTCGTGCCTCTTCTCTCTGGGCGCCCGCAGGCGCGTCAAAAAACAACAAGCCACGCAGGAAACCGGCGTGGCTTGTTGTACGAATTATGGCCGGGCGAACCGACCGAAGGCCGGGCAGTATACCGAAAATGGTGCGTTAAACGCACTTTCGCCGACCATCTGTCATTTGCGGTGAAGGGGCGGTTTTATTGACTCTCAGGTCAGCAGAGCAACGACGCAAATCCCCTGTGGGAGCGAGCAAGCCCACAGTTCGTTTTGGGTGTTCTCAAGATTTGCATACGCCACAGGGTAGTTGTCTGGCTTGATTGCGCTGTTGGTTACGGTGGCAAGGGTGGGCCCAAGTGCTGTTGAGTTGAGGTAGCCTCAAGCCCGCACCACAGGGGATCCGCGTTGTCTTCAGGATCCGGCCACACCCTGCGCCACGCCACCTTCGAGCTTGCGCCACAACAACCGCACATTGGCCTTGCGCACCAGGGCGCAGCGGTACAGGCGGATCTCCAGCGGCACGTGCCATTGTGTCCCACCGCAGATCACCAGTTCGCCCCGGGCCAGTTCGGCGCGTACGCTCAGGTGCGGCACCCAGGCGATGCCCAGGCCTTCCAGGGCCATGCTTTTGAGGCTGTCGGCCATGGCCGTCTCGTAGATGGTGGTGAACCGCAACGCCCGCTGGCGCAACAACTGGTTGACCGAGCGCCCGAGGAAGGCCCCGGCGCTGTAGGCCAGCAGCGGCACGCTGGCCTCGCCTTCAAGGTCGAACAGCGGCTTGCCATCGGCACCGGCGGCGCACACCGGCAGCATCTCGGTCTGGCCCAGGTGCAGCGACGGGAAGATTTCCGGGTCCATTTGCATGGCCGAATCCGGATCGTAGAAGGCCAGCATCAGGTCGCAGCCCCCTTCACGCAAGGCATGGACGGCATCGCCGACGTTGGTCGCCACCAGCCGCGTGGCGATGTTCATCCCTTCGTTGCGCAGTTGGGCGATCCAACGCGGGAAGAAGCCCAGCGCCAGGGAGTGGGCGGCGGCCACTTGTATGACTTCGCCCTGCCCGCCCTCCAGGTGATGCAAATGGCGCAACACTTCACCCAGTTGCTCGACCACCGTACGCGCCGTCACCAGGAACAACTGCCCCGCCGCCGTCAGCTCGACAGGCGTGCGCGAACGGTTGACCAGGGTCAGCCCCAGCGCCGCCTCGAGGCTGCGGATTCGCCGGCTGAAGGCCGGTTGCGTCACGAAACGCCGCTCGGCCGCCTGGGAGAAACTGCGAGTAGCGGCCAGGGCACTGAAGTCCTCAAGCCATTTGCTTTCAAGATTCATCACGCCTCCCTTAAACGCACCAAAACAGGTCACACGTTCGTCGCACCGCCGACGTCACACCGACATTATGCCGAATATGCATAGGCCAGTGCTTAACAGCATTGGCCCTATTTTTTTCGAGAGCCTAGGATTCGCAGCGTTCCGGCTCAGACCGGGTCCTTATCGAGATGATTTCCATCATGTCCTCCGCTGCATCATTCCGCACAGAAAAAGACCTGCTTGGCGTACTCGAAGTACCAGCGCAAGCGTATTACGGCATCCAGACCCTGCGAGCGGTAAACAACTTCCGTCTCTCTGGCGTCCCGATCTCGCATTACCCTAAGCTGGTGGTCGGCCTGGCCATGGTCAAACAGGCCGCCGCTGACGCCAACCGCGAACTGGGCCAGCTCAGCGAAGCCAAGCACGCAGCCATCAGTGAAGCCTGTGCACGATTGATCCGCGGCGACTTCCACGAAGAATTCGTGGTGGACATGATCCAGGGCGGCGCCGGCACGTCGACCAACATGAATGCCAACGAAGTCATCGCCAACATCGCACTGGAGGCCATGGGCCACCAGAAAGGCGAGTACCAGTACCTGCACCCCAACAACGACGTGAACATGGCGCAGTCCACCAACGACGCCTACCCGACCGCGATCCGCCTGGGTCTGCTGCTGGGCCACGACGCGTTGCTGGCCAGCCTCGACAGCCTGATCCAGGCGTTCGCGGCCAAAGGTGAAGAATTCAGCCACGTCCTGAAAATGGGCCGCACCCAGCTGCAAGACGCCGTGCCGATGACCCTCGGCCAGGAATTCCGCGCCTTCGCCACCACCCTGAGCGAAGACCTGGCACGCCTGAAAACCCTGGCGCCTGAACTGCTCACCGAAGTGAACCTGGGCGGCACCGCCATCGGCACCGGCATCAACGCCGACCCGCGCTACCAGGCCCTGGCCGTGCAGCGCCTGGCAACCATCAGCGGCCAGCCGCTGGTTCCGGCTGCCGACCTGATCGAAGCAACTTCCGACATGGGCGCCTTCGTGCTGTTCTCCGGCATGCTCAAGCGCACCGCGGTCAAGCTGTCGAAGATCTGCAACGACCTGCGCCTGCTGTCCAGCGGCCCGCGCACCGGCATCAACGAAATCAACCTGCCGGCCCGCCAGCCAGGCAGCTCGATCATGCCCGGCAAGGTCAACCCGGTGATCCCGGAAGCGGTCAACCAGGTGGCATTCCAGATCATCGGCAACGACCTGGCCCTGACCATCGCGGCCGAAGGCGGCCAACTGCAACTGAACGTGATGGAGCCGCTGATCGCCTTCAAGATCTTCGACTCGATCCGCCTGCTGCAACGGGCCATGGACATGCTGCGCGAGCACTGCATCGTCGGCATCACCGCCAACGAAGCGCGCTGCCGTGAACTGGTCGAGCATTCGATCGGCCTGGTCACCGCCCTGAACCCGTACATCGGCTATGAAAACGCCACCCGCATCGCCCGTGTTGCCCTGGAAAGTGGCCGCGGCGTGCTGGAACTGGTGCGCGAAGAAGGCTTGCTCGACGACGCCATGCTCGACGACATCCTGCGCCCGGAAAACATGATTGCTCCGCGTCTGGTCCCGCTCAAAGCGTGATCGACACGACCACCGCTCACCAGGTCGAGGGACTAGACACCTCTCACCTTTTGAGGGCTTGGGGATCTTCCCCAAGCCCTTTTTTTAATTGATAGCAGCAAAGGATGACTGAACCTGTGGGAAGGAACCTACTCGCGATAAACGACGACGCGCTGCCCGTTGTAAACCGCGTCGCCAGCCAACGCGAGCAGGCTCGTTCCCACAAGAACCTGACCGAAAGGCCAGGTGTTTCAAAGGGTTCGTTTCGTCGGACGCACCACAACTGTGCAGACGGGCACCGCACTGATAGGTATAGTGCCGCCCCTCTTCGCATGAGCGGTCGTCTGCAGCGAGATCCTTAAACATGCGAAAACCGAACTAATAACAAACCCGCGAAAATGGACCGGGACGAAACATCGCCTCACCTGTTGTGCCGCGCGCCGACCGATGTAACGCGATATTTCCAAATGGCCAGCATTTGCTTAAACAAAAAACAGCGAGGAATACTCATGCTTGAAGTCATCAACGACTTCCTCTCAGGGAAAGTGCTGATCGTGCTCATTGTCGGGCTCGGAAGCTACTTCACGATCCGCTCGCGTTTCGTCCAGTTCCGTCATTTCTTTCATATGTTCACGGTGTTCCGTGACAGCCTGAAAAGCAGCACTGACCAGCTCAGTTCCTTCCAGGCCCTGATGCTCAGCCTGGCCGGTCGTGTCGGCGCGGGCAACATCGCCGGTGTCGGTATCGCCGTGACCCTCGGCGGTCCTGGTGCGGTGTTCTGGATGTGGGTGACCGCGCTGGTCGGCATGTCCAGCAGCTTCTTCGAATGCTCCCTCGGCCAGCTCTACAAGCGCTGCGACTCCGAAGGCCAGTTCCGCGGCGGCCCGTCCTATTACATCCAGCACGGCCTGCAGAAGCGCTGGTTGGGCATGATCATGGCGTTCCTGCTGCTGGTTACCTTCGGCTTCGCCTTCAACGGCCTGCAAGCCCATGCCGTCACCCACTCGCTGAACAACGCCTTCGGTTTCGACACCACCTACACCGGCCTGGGCCTGGCGGTGCTGCTGGGCCTGGTGTTCATTGGCGGGATCAAGCGTATCGCCAAGGTCGCCGACCTGCTGGTACCGGTCAAGACCCTGGCGTACATCGCCGTGACCATCTACGTGATCGTGCTGCAATTCGACCACGTACCGGCCATGCTGGCGACTATCGTCAAGAGCGCCTTCGGCCTGGACCAGGCCTTTGGCGGCCTGATCGGCAGTGCCATCGTCATGGGCGTCAAGCGTGGCGTGTTCGCCAACGAAGCCGGCCTGGGCAGTGCGCCTAACGTCGCTGCTGTCGCGTCGGTCGAACACCCGGTTGCCCAGGGTGTGGTACAGGCGTTCAGCGTGTTCCTGGACACCTTCGTGATCTGCACCTGCACCGCGCTGCTGATCCTGCTGTCGGGCTTCTACACCCCAGGTTTCGAAGGCGATGGCATTGCCCTGACCCAGAACTCCCTGGCGGCCGTCGTGGGTGACTGGGGCCGGATGTTCATCTCTGTAGCCCTGGCGCTGTTCGTCTTCACCTCGATCCTCTACAACTACTATCTGGGCGAGAACAACCTGCGCTTCATGCTGGGTGAAAACCGCAAGGCCCTGATCGCCTACCGCGCACTGGTCCTGGTCCTGATTTTCTGGGGCGCCATCGAAAACCTCAGCACCGTGTTCGCCTTCGCCGACATCACCATGACCCTGCTGGCGTTCGTGAACCTGATCGCGCTGTTCCTGCTGTTCAAGGTCGGCATGCGCATCCTGCGTGACTACGATGACCAGCGTTCGGCCGGCATCAAGACTCCTGTGTTCGATTCCAGCAAGTTCCCGGACCTGGATCTGGACCGCAAGGCTTGGCCTGCCAGCCCCTCGGCGCCGGTTGCCAAACCTGACGCCGCTGTTGCTGGCGCGACCGCAGCGCAACGCTGATCGGTAAAAGCTGTTTGTAAAAACCGGACGCATCCCCTGCGTCCGGCGTGACACAGCCTAAGGTCGGCGTCATGCTCGACCTTATGTTGTGGCAGCTAACCCACGCTGCCGTTTTCGTCCTCGGAGACCCCCCCCATGAATGGCTCGACCTACCCTGCCGCCCAGCACGTCATGGTGCTCTACACCGGCGGCACCATCGGCATGCAAGCCAGCGCCCACGGCCTGGCCCCGGCATCCGGTTTCGAAGCGCGGATGCGCGATTACCTGCACAGCCAACCTGAACTCGTCGTCCCGCAATGGCGCTTCCGGGAAATGTCGCCGCTGATCGATAGCGCCAACATGACACCGGCCTACTGGCAGCAACTGCGCGAAGCGGTGGTCGATGCCGTGGATGTGCAGGGCTGCGACAGCGTACTGATCCTGCATGGCACCGACACCCTGGCCTACAGCGCCGCGGCGATGAGTTTCCAACTACTGGGCCTGCATGCACGGGTCTGCTTCACCGGCTCCATGCTGCCTGCCGGCGTGACCGACAGTGACGCCTGGGAAAACCTCAGCGGTGCGCTGGTCGCTCTCGGCCAAGGCCTGGCGCCGGGTGTGCATCTGTACTTCCATGGTGAACTGCTGGCGCCAACCCGTTGCGCGAAAGTGCGCAGCTTTGGTCGTCACCCGTTCAAGCGCCTCGAACGCCAGGGCGGCGGCCTCAAAGCCTCCTCGCTGCCGGCGCAGCTGAATTACAACCAGCCCAAGCAACTGGCGAACATCGCGGCGCTACCGCTGTTTCCCGGCATCAGCGCCGAGATCCTGGACGGCCTGCTGGGCAGCGGCATCCAGGGTCTGGTGCTGGAATGCTACGGCAGCGGCACCGGGCCGAGCGACAACCCGGCCTTCCTCGCCAGCCTCGAGCGGGCGCGGGACAGCGGTGTGGTCATCGTGGCGGTGACCCAATGCCATGAAGGGGGCGTCGAGCTGGACGTTTACGAGGCTGGCAGTCGCTTGCGTGGCGTTGGCGTACTGTCCGGCGGCGGCATGACCCGTGAAGCCGCGTTCGGCAAGTTGCAGGCATTGATTGGCGCCGGTCTGCCCGTGGAAGAGGTGCGACGGTTGGTTGAGCTGGACCTGTGTGGCGAACTCGCCTGACCCAGGCTGCGCACTAACCTGTGGCGAGGGAGCTTGCTCCCGCTGGAGCGCGAAGCGCTCCCAATGATCAGCGGTCGCTGCGCGCCCGAGCGGGAGCAAGCTCCCTCGCCACAACTGCAGTGTCATAGCACAAAGCGTCCGGCATATAACTTGCTCCGTTTCCAGCTTCCCCAGGCTGGAAACGGACATGCTTCATTCCCACCTCACCACCCTCAACGCCGTCTCACTGGTACTGAGCACCTTTAAAAGCGAAGGCTTGCCCAGTGATGCCTTGTTGGCCGGCAGCGGCATCAGCGCGGCGGACCTGAGCCGCGCCGATACGCGCATCACCACCAACCAGGAGATGCAGGTCTGCGCCAACGCCGTGGCCCTCAAGCGCGACATCGGCCTGGAGCTGGGCCTGCGCATGCACGTTTCGTCGTACGGCATGCTCGGCTATGCGCTGCTGACCAGTGCCACCTTAGGTGACGCCTTGCGCCTGGCGCTGCGCTATCCGGCGCTATTGGGAACACTCTTCGAACTGAACCTGGACGATGACGGCCAGTACGTCTGGTTCAGCGCCAGCGATTATCGGGAGAATCCGGCCCTGGCGGTGTTCAATGCCGAGTTCTGCATGGTTTCGCTGAGGGTCATCTGTAACGACCTTCTTGGTCATGCACTGCCCTTGCGTGCGGCACGCTTCGAACATCCGGCGCCCGATTACCAGGCGCGCTACGCCGCGCTCTTCGATTGCCCGGTGCGCTTTGACAGCGTCGATAACGCGTTCGCCTTCGAGCGTCACTGGCTCGACCAACCCTTGCCCCTGGCCGACCCCGTCACCCATCACGCCATGGCCGAACGTTGCCGCCGGCAGAACACCGAATTCACCGGACGCCAGGCCTGGCTGGGACGGATCCGCCAGTTGCTCGACGCCCAACTGAACGCCGCCCCCGGGCTGGAAGGCCTGGCCGAACAAATGAACTGCTCGGCACGCACCTTGCGACGCCACCTCAAGGACCTGGGCTGCAGCTACCAGGAGCTGCTGGACGAACTGCGCTTCGAACGGGCCAAGCAGATGCTCTGCGAGGATCAATTGCCGATCTATCGAATCGCCGAACGACTGGGCTTCAGCGAAACCGCCAGCTTCCGCCACGCCTTCGTGCGCTGGAGCGGCGTGGCGCCCAGCCAGTTCAGGCCTTGAACCGTTGCTTTCCAATACTTGGGGGGACCGGGATATGGCTAGTACCTGTGGCGAGGGAGCTTGCTCCCGCTGGACGGCGAAGCCGTCCCAAAGATGGTCAGCGCAGTCCCACGGACAAACCGCATCAGCCGAATTACGACGGCTGCGCCGCCGAGCGGGAGCAAGCTCCCTCGCCACAGATGGTGTGCGCCTTGAGGCCCAGTCAGCGCCGCAAAAACGCCTGATGCAACGCATCCACCGTATCGAAGTGATACGCCGGGCCCTCGGCGCTAAGTTCTTCATGGCTGCCAAACCCATACCCCACCGCCGCTGCATCCAGGCCATTGCTGCGGGCGCCGATCAGGTCGTGTTTGCGGTCGCCGATCATCAGGGTGCTGGCCGGGTCGAGGCCTTCTTCGGCCAGCAGGTGGGCGATCAGCTCGATTTTGTCGGTGCGGGTGCCGTCCAGTTCACTGCCGTAGATCACCTTGAAGTGCCGGGCGAAGTCGAAGTGGCGGGCGATTTCCCGGGCGAAGACCCAGGGTTTGGAAGTGGCGATGTACAACTGGCGCCCTTGGCCGCCCAAGGTTTCCAGCAGTGGCATCACGCCGTCGAAGACGCGATTTTCGTATAGGCCAGTGACCTTGAAGCGCTCGCGATAGAAATTCACCGCCTCCCAGGCCTTCGCTTCGTCGAAGTCGTAAAACTGCATGAAGGCCTGCAACAGCGGCGGGCCGATGAAATGCTCGAGGCGGGTCAGGTCGGGCTCGTCGATGCCCAGCTTGCTCAAGGCGAACTGGATCGAACGGGTGATGCCTTCGCGGGGGTCGGTGAGGGTGCCGTCAAGGTCGAAGAGTACGGTTTGGTAATGCATGTCAGTTCCAGAGTAATGGACGGGCTCGAATGCTTTTGTGGCGAGAGGATTTATCCCCGCTGGGGTGAGAAGCAGCCCCGATCAGGCTGAAAACTATCCAACCTGACACACCTCAGAGGGCTGCTGCGCAGCCCAGCGGGGATAAATCCCCTCGCCACAGGGTCCCGGGCAGGTCGGTCAGGATTGTGGCTGGTCGTAGCCTTCAGCCAGATGCAGGTCCTTGAGCTTCACGTAGTTCGCCGCACTGTAGGTGAAGAACGCGCGCTCCTTGTCCGTCAGCGGCCTGGCCTGCTTCACCGGGCTGCCCACATATAAAAAGCCGCTTTCCAGACGTTTGCCCGGCGGCACCAGGCTGCCAGCACCGATGATCACATCATCTTCGACCACCGCGCCGTCCATGACGATGCTGCCCATGCCGATCAGGATCCGGCTGCCCACGGAGCAGCCATGGAGCATGACTTTGTGGGCGATGGTCACGTCGTCGCCGATCAGCAATGGGAAGCCCTCGGGATTGAACGGCCCGGCATGGGTGATGTGCAGCACGCAGCCGTCCTGGACACTGGTGCGGGCGCCGATGCGGATGCGGTGCATGTCGCCGCGAATGACCGTCAGCGGCCAGACGGAGCTGTCTTCGCCGATTTCGACGTCGCCGATCACCACCGCGGTGCTGTCGACAAAAGCGCCACGGGCTAACTGCGGGCTGTGATTCTGGTACGTGCGAAGGGTCACGATAGGCTCTCTCTTTGTTACTGATAGGTGCTGCTAGCTGCGGTGAACGTCGATTGTAATTAAGATGGGCCCATGTTTCTTCCAGCCAAGGTGTCAACCGTGAGCGTGAACAACCCTCTTTTGCAATCCTATGACCTGCCGCCATTCTCGGCGATCCGTGCCGAGCACGTGCAACCGGCCATCGAGCAGATCCTGGCTGACAACCGTGCCGCCATCGCTGAAATTCTCAAGACCCAGGGCAGCCAGCCTACCTGGGCCGGCCTGGTATTGGCGATGGACGAACTCAATGATCGCCTGGGCGCCGCCTGGAGCCCGGTCAGTCATTTGAACGCCGTGCGCAACAGCCCGGAACTGCGCGAAGCCTATGAGGCCTGCCTGCCGGCACTGAGTGCCTACTCCACCGAGCTGGGCCAGAACCGCGAGCTGTTCCAGGCCTTCGAAGCCCTGGCGAGCAGCCCTGAAGCCGCCGGTTTCGACGTAGCGCAGAAAACCATCCTGGAACATTCCCTGCGTGACTTCCGCCTGTCGGGTATCGACCTGCCACCGGAGCAGCAGAAGCGTTACGCCGAGGTGCAGAGCAAACTGTCCGAGCTGGGCAGCCGCTTCTCCAATCAACTGCTGGACGCGACCCAGGCCTGGACCAAGCACGTCACTGACGAAGCCGCCCTCGCCGGCCTGACCGACTCGGCCAAGGCGCAAATGGCCGCCGCTGCCCAGGCCAAGGAGCTGGACGGCTGGCTGATCAACCTGGAATTCCCCAGCTACTACGCAGTGATGACCTACGCCGAAGACCGCGCCCTGCGCGAAGAAGTCTACGCCGCCTACTGCACCCGCGCCTCCGACCAGGGCCCGAACGCCGGCCAGAACGACAACGGCCCGGTGATGGAACAGATCCTCGACCTGCGTCAGGAACTGGCCCAATTGCTCGGTTTCGCCAACTTCGCCGAGTTGAGCCTGGCGACCAAGATGGCCGAGTCCAGCGACCAGGTCCTCAGTTTCCTGCGTGACTTGGCCAAGCGCAGCAAGCCGTTCGCGGCCCTGGACCTGGAACAGCTCAAGGCCTTCGCCGCCGAACAGGGCTGCCCCGACCTGCAAAGCTGGGACAGCGGCTTCTACGGTGAAAAACTGCGCCAGCAGCGTTACAGCGTGGCCCAGGAAGCCCTGCGCGCCTACTTCCCGATCGACAAGGTCCTGAGCGGCCTGTTCGCCATCGTCCAGCGTCTGTATGGCATCGAGATCGCCGAACTGAAAGGTTTCGATAGCTGGCACCCGGACGTGCGCCTGTTCGAAATCAAGGAGAACGGCCAGCACGTCGGCCGCTTCTTCTTCGACCTCTACGCCCGCGCCAACAAGCGTGGCGGTGCCTGGATGGATGGCGCCCGCGACCGTCGCCGTACGATCGATGGCGTCCTGCAAAGCCCGGTCGCCAACCTGGTGTGCAACTTCACCCCGGCCGACAGCGGCAAGCCGGCGCTGCTGACCCACGACGAAGTCACCACGCTGTTCCACGAGTTCGGCCATGGCCTGCACCACCTGCTGACCCGCGTCGAACATGCCGGCGTGTCCGGCATCAACGGCGTGGCCTGGGATGCCGTGGAGCTGCCGAGCCAGTTCATGGAAAACTGGTGCTGGGAACCCGAAGGCCTGGCGCTGATTTCCGGCCACTACGAAACCGGCGAACCGTTGCCCCAGGACCTGCTGGAGAAAATGCTCGCGGCAAAAAACTTCCAGTCCGGCCTGATGATGGTTCGCCAACTGGAGTTCTCGCTGTTCGACTTCGAGCTGCACGCCACTCACGGTGACGGCCGCAGCGTGGCGCAAGTGCTCGAAGGCGTGCGCGACGAGGTGTCGGTCATGCGTCCGCCGGCCTACAACCGTTTCCCCAACAGCTTCGCCCACATCTTCGCTGGCGGTTACGCGGCGGGCTATTACAGCTACAAGTGGGCGGAAGTGCTATCAGCCGACGCGTTCTCCAAGTTCGAAGAGGACGGCGTGCTCAACGCCGACACCGGTCGCGCCTTCCGCGAGGCGATCCTGGCCCGTGGCGGTTCCCAGGAGCCGATGGTGCTGTTCGTCGACTTCCGTGGCCGTGAACCGTCGATTGACGCACTCTTGCGCCACAGCGGCCTGACCGAGGACGCGGCAGCATGAGTGAGGGACCTGTGATTACCAAGCGACGCTTTATCGCCGGGGCGGTCTGCCCGGCCTGCAGCGAGCCGGACAAATTGATGATGTGGAACGAAGACGGCGTACCGCACCGTGAATGTGTGGCCTGCGGTTATTCCGACACACTCAACGAGCAAGGCCTGTCGGTGCCCAAGGAGTTGGGCACCCGCGTGAACACGTCGGCGCTTAAAGCGCCGGACGCCAAGGTCCAGGCGGTGCAGTTTTTCCCCAACCCCAAGTTGAAGAAAAAAACCGACTGACATCTGCGGCATCACCTTCCGGGCCGCCCGGCCCGGAAGCGGTACATATATACCGCAGGGCTTACGGCCTTCCTGCCCAGACTTGTTCATCAAGTCCACTGACAGGAAGGCTTCCATGCCCCACGCTGACAACCCGCTGTTGCAGGCCTACGACCTGCCCCCTTTCGACCGAATCAAAGCCAGGCATTTCTCACTGGCCCTTGACCGGATCCTGGCCGAGAGCCGTGCCCAGGTCGCCCATATCATCAAGACCCAGGCAGCGTTTCCCACCTGGGATGACCTGGTGCTGGCCATGGATGAAATCCACACGCGATTGGAAGGTTTCGACGCCTTGCTGGACCTGCTGGCCTCGGCCCGGAGCGGGGACGCGTGGGCGCAGGCTTCACTGGACTGCACGGAGCGGCTGCATGATTTCCAGCGCTGGCTGAGGCAGCATCCAGAACTGTTCCAACTTTATCAGCGCCTGGCAGACAGCCAGATCGCCCAGCATTTCGAACCGGCGCGCACACGCGTCCTGGAAAAAATCCTCCGACAATTTCGCCAGAACGGTCTGGCGCACACGTCGCGGCCCGACCTGGACGCCTTGAAGCGCCGCATCAAAGAGGCTCAACAACAGTTTCTGGAGAACCTGCACAAGGCCAATAACGCCTGGAGCAAAACCTTCGACGATGAAAGCGAGTTGAGCGGCCTGCCGTCGGCTTTCAAGCAGCAGATGGCCCGCCAGGCGCGCGAGGCTGGGCACACCGGATGGCGGCTGGTCCTCAGCGACGAGTCATTTGGCATCGTCACGGGCTACGCCGACAACCGCCTTTTGCGCCAAGCACTGTACGTGGCCTACAGCACCCGCGCATCGGACCAGGGGCCCCACGCCGGCCAGTTCGATAACGGCAAGGTTCTCCAACAATTGCTCGATGATCGACACCAGTACGCGACAGCACTCGGCTACGCGAATTTCGCCCAAATGGCGCTCGAGCCAGAACAAGCCGAATCGGCCGAGCAGGTCACGACATTCTTGCGCGGGCAACTCGCCCTGCACCAAAGCGCTTTTGCCAAAGACACCGAACAGCTCAAGGCCTTTGCCCGCCTGCATGGTTTCAGCGAGCTGCAACCTTGGGATTATCCGTTCCTGACGGAAAAGCTTCGCCAGCAGGCGGCGGGAACCTCCCGACATGCGCTCAGTGCCTGGTTTCCCTTGGCGTCGACATTTGCACAACTGCTGCTGATCGCAACGGAGCTGTTCGGGGTGGATTTCATCGAGCGTCAGGACGTTGCCACCTGGCATCCGGAGGTGCGGCTTTTCGAAGTTCGCGAGTGGGATCAGCTCATCGGCTACCTGTATTTCGATCCGTTCGACGACGCGAACCGCAACGGCTACCCCAATACCACCACCCTGCGAAACCGCTCCATCACCGCCGAAGGCCGGCCTCGGCACCCTGTCGCAATCCTGCATGGCTGGCTGCCGCGCGGCTCGGGTGCCCAGCCAGCCGTGCTCGACCACCTGCAGTTGCGCATTCTGTTTCATGAGTTCGGCCATTGCCTGCATCATCTGCTGACCCGGGCCGAGTACCGCGAGATTTCGGGCATCAGCGATCTATCCCGCGATACGTCCGAGTTTGCCGGCATGCTGTTGGAACAATGGTGCTTCTCCAAGCCATGCCTGGTCCGCGTGTCGAAGCACTACCAAACCGGTGCGGCGATGCCGGAGAAGGTCGCCGATCAACTGCTGACCTTCGCCAATACTCAGGCCAGTTGGGAAACTGCCTTGCTGTTGCGCAATGCGTTATTCGATATGGAGCTGCATCGGACCCACGGCGACGGGCGTAGCGTCCAGCAGGTGTTCGACCAGGTCAACGCGCACACGGGGCATTTGCCCTCGTTCGCGAACGAACGCTGGCCCAATGGCCTGGACTATATGGTGACCGGTTATGCGGCGAGGATTTACGCCTATGCCTGGTCGAAGGAATGGGCCCTCAGCGTGTTCGAGCGGTTCAAGCGCGAAGGCCTGTTCAACCCGGCGACAGGCCGGGCGCTGCGCGAAACCGTGTTTGGTCCGGGCGACTCGCGGCCACTGTCCGAATCCATCGCCGCCTTTATCGGCCCATCGTCGATCAATGCTCCGGCTGCAAAACCTGAGGATCGAGGTGTCGCGCCGTCGTCGTTGAATTGACCCAGCTTTCCAGGGAGCACAGGGCAAACACGCTGGTGCTGCAGTCGCCGTTCGCCAATGCCGTGCGAAGTTTTTCCACATCGGCCTGCATCATGTAGCGAACGCCATCCTTGAAGTGATGGCTGTCACCGAAGCCGCCCTCCATCATTTCGTTCAGGGCATCTTCTTTGCTCCAGCCCTGAACGACCACCCGGTACATGGCGGCCACCAGCCCGGTGCGATCCGAGCCGTGCTTGCAGTGCATCAGCACCGGCCCCTTGGCCTCGGCAGCCTGGACGGCGCGCAGGGCCCGGAGAATGTCACTGTCGTCGACATGGTTGGTGCGATAGGGCAACTGCACTTGCTCGATGCCGGGGGTGGACAGCCAGCGCTTATCCGACTCCGGCAGGAAGGTAATGACCGTGCCGATCCTGAGTTTGCCCAGCAGGGGCAAAGCCCCGCCGTCCGGCAAGGAACTGCGGTACAGCGTAGGGGACATCTGGTAAAGGTTGTAGTCCTTTTCCACTGGCCGGGCCCATTCAGCAGGCCTCGTCCCGGCGGCATCATCCGCCTGGACCGGGGATTCGACGAGTCCGACGAGCAAGGCCAGGCAGAGCAGTGAACGGGTACATAACTTGAACATGCAGGAGCGACCAGGAGCGAAAAGGTACGAGACGGCCAGTTTCGGCTCGCTCCGGTTAAAACCCCGTAAGGAGGATGTCAAAGTGTTGTGAATTGCGCACCGGGTGCCCATCGGGCTGCTGAATGGCACTGGCCTAAATGGAAGGCAGCGAATACTGTATGCACATACAGCTATTGGAGTATCGCCATGTCAGCCTCTCTGCCGCCGCGCGGTCGCGGCACCGCTGCCAACCCGCACAATCGCTTTGCCCCGAGCCGCTCGGTGACCGAGGACGACGGCTGGTATCAGGAAGTCCCGCCGACCCAGGGCACCGAAGTGCGCATCGAAATGGCCAAGACCATCATTACCCGCAATACCTCGTCCGATATCCCCTTCGACCGCTCGATCAACCCGTACCGAGGCTGCGAACACGGCTGCATCTACTGCTATGCTCGGCCCAGCCATGCCTATTGGGACATGTCGCCGGGGCTGGATTTCGAAACGAAGCTGATCGCCAAGAGCAATGCCGCCGATGTGCTCGAAGAGCAATTGTCCCGGCGCGGCTATCAATGCGCACCGATCGCGCTGGGGTCCAACACCGATCCCTATCAGCCTATCGAGCGTGAACAACGGATCACCCGCCGGATTCTCGAGGTGCTGCTGCGCTATCGGCATCCGGTGACCATCGTCACCAAGGGTTCGCTGATCCTGCGCGACCTGGACCTGCTGACCGAGCTGGCGCAACAACGCCTGGTGCACGTGATGATCAGCCTCACCACCCTGGACGATGAGCTCAAGCGTATTCTCGAACCCCGCGCGGCAGCGCCCAAGGCGCGGTTGCGTGCGATCAAGGTCATGCGCGAGGCGGGCATTGCCGTGGGGGTGCTGTGTGCACCGATGATCCCGATGATCAATGACAGCGAGATCGAGAGCCTGCTGACCGAAGCCCACGCCGCCGGCGCGCAGAATGCCGCCTACGTCATGCTGCGCCTGCCGCTGGAAGTCGCGCCGCTGTTCGAGGATTGGTTGCAGGCGCACTACCCGCAGCGCGCCGCCCATGTGTTGAGCCTGGTCCGCCAGAGCCGCGGCGGCGAGTTGTATGACAGCCGCTTCGGTGCGCGGATGCGCGGTGAAGGCCCGTTCGCCGACCTGCTGGCCCAGCGTTTCGTCAAGGCACTCAAGCGCTTGGGGCTGGAGCGCCGTGACGGATACAATCTGGATTGCGATGCCTTCTGTCCGCCGGGCCGACAGATGTCTTTGATTTGATTAAAGTTGACCTTGGAACGGCTGCTGGACATGAACTGCGCCAGTGTTTCGCCACCCCTGTAATCGTTGTCCTAGAGCCTTCGATTTCAGTTTGAGTTAAGTTTCGGCCGCTACCTTGTTCTTCGAGTGACTGACGGGTCGAACATGTCGACCTGGATGTTTTAGCCACTGGTTCCGTCAAAGAGGATGAATCATGAGTGACAAGGATAAACAGCCGTTGGCTGCGTCGGCTTCAGCCCAACCCGAGGCGGAAACCGCCGATGCAGCGCTGCAGCATATTGTTGACGGCTTTTTGCATTTCCATCACGAGATCTTTCCGCAACAGGAAGAGCTCTTCAAGAAACTCGCCACCGCCCAGAAACCCCGGGCGATGTTCATCACCTGCGCCGACTCGCGCATCGTGCCCGAGTTGATCACCCATAGCTCCCCCGGCGACCTGTTCGTGACCCGTAACGTCGGCAACGTCGTTCCACCTTATGGGCAAATGAACGGCGGCGTCTCCACCGCCATCGAATACGCCGTACTGGCCCTCGGCGTGCAGCACATCATTGTCTGCGGCCATTCCGATTGCGGCGCCATGCGTGCCGTGCTCAACCCGGACACCCTGGAAAAAATGCCCACGGTCAAGGCCTGGCTGCGCCACGCCGAAGTGGCCAAGACCATGGTCCACGACAACTGTCCGTGTGGCGACGAAAAACAGACCATGCCGATCCTCACCGAAGAGAACGTGATCGCACAGTTGCAGCATTTGCGAACGCATCCCTCGGTCGCATCGCGCATGGCCAATGGTCAGCTGTTCATCCATGGCTGGGTGTACAACATCGAGACCAGCGAGATCAAAGCCTATGACGCGGACCAGGGACGTTTCCTGCCGCTCGATGGCAGCCATCCGATACCGGTGGCGACGCCCAAAGCGCGCTTCTAACCACTCCTAAACTTGTGTGGTTCAAGCCTTGCCGCCATTTGCGCGGTAGGGCCTTGCCATGCCTGAAGAAAACTTCGGGAGAGTCGCCATGCGTGCTCAATTAAAAGCTGTTCTGCCACGGGAGCTATTGGCTTCGGTGGTGGTGTTTCTGGTGGCGCTGCCCTTGTGCATGGGCATTGCCATCGCGTCCGGCCTGCCACCGGCCAAAGGCCTGATCACCGGCATCATCGGTGGCCTGGTGGTGGGTTTCCTGGCAGGTTCCAAGCTGCAAGTCAGTGGCCCGGCCGCCGGGTTGGCGGTGTTGGTCTTCGAATTGGTGCGCCAGCATGGCGTGGCAATGCTCGGGCCGATCCTGTTGCTGGCCGGTCTGTTGCAATTGTTGGCCGGGCGCTTTCGCCTCGGCTGCTGGTTCCGGGTCACCGCGCCTGCGGTGGTGTACGGGATGCTGGCGGGTATCGGCGTGCTGATCGTATTGTCCCAGGTCCATGTGATGCTCGACGCCGCGCCCAAGCCGTCAGGGCTGGATAACCTCGCGGCGTTCCCGGCGGCGGTGGCCCAGGCCTTGCCGTCCTTCGGCTGGCAGGCCGGCTTGCTTGGTTTGTCGACGATTGCGGTGATGTGGTTGTGGGAGAAGTTTCGCCCTCACAGCCTGCGCTTCATTCCCGGCGCCTTGCTTGGGGTGGGCCTGGCGACCATCGCCAGCCTGCTGCTAGCCTTGCAGGTCAAACGGGTGGAAGTCCCGGAGAACCTCGCCGAAGCCATTGATTGGCTGCGCCCGGCGGACCTGCTGAACCTGGCCGACCCGACGCTGCTGATCGCCGCCTTCGCTGTCGCCTTCATTGCCAGCGCCGAAACCCTGCTGTCGGCAGCCGCCGTGGACCGTATGCACAGCGGTGACCGTGCGGACTTCGACCGCGAACTGTCGGCCCAAGGTATCGGCAACATGCTCTGCGGCCTGCTCGGCGCCCTGCCGATGACCGGGGTGATCGTGCGCAGCTCGGCCAACGTCCAAGCTGGGGCCACCACGAGGATGTCGACGATTTTCCACGGCCTGTGGTTGCTGCTGTTCGTGTTGTTGCTATCCAGCGTGCTGCAAAGCATTCCGGTGGCGAGCCTGGCGGGCGTGCTGGTGTACACCGGTTTCAAACTGGTGGACCTCAAGGCGTTTCGCGGCCTGGGCCGTTATGGCCGGATGCCGATGTTCGTTTACGCCGCGACGGCGTTGGCGATCATCTTCACCGACCTGCTGACCGGTGTGCTGATCGGCTTCGGCCTGACCCTGGCGAAACTGGCCTGGAAAGCCTCACGGCTGAAAATCAGCCTGATCGACCTGCCCCAGGAAGGCGAAATGGAACTGCGACTGGTCGGAGCGGCGACCTTCCTCAAGGTGCCGGCGCTGACCCAAGTGCTGGGCAGCATACCGACAGGCGCGACCGTGCATGTGCCGCTCAATAACCTGAGCTACATCGATCACTCGTGCCTGGAGCTACTGGAAGAATGGGGCCGGGCGAATGCCAGCAAGGGTTCGAAGCTGCTGATCGAATCCCGCGGGCTCAAGCGCAGGTTGGAGGGGCGGTTGCGCACGACCGTGGGGGTTGGCGCGGCTTCTGCCTGACGCTCCCACAGGCAACCGCTCACTCAAGGTTTGCTTGATTCATTGTGGCGAGGGAGCTTGCTCCCGCTGGACTGCGCAGCAGGCCCATTTTTGTGAGTGCTTCGCACTCAAGCGGGAGCAAGCTCCCTCGCCACGGGGGCCGCTATTTTCTTGAGTGGCCCATCAAGCCGCCGGCTGATCCAGCTCCAGCCCAACACCCAGACGACGGGACATACACGGCCAGCGCTTCCAGGCCGCGCCGGTTTGCGGGCTGCTGAGCTTCTCGCGGTAGGTTTCTACCGACTCCAATGCAAACGTCTCGTCGTTGAGCATCTCATCGAACGTGTGATGGACCACTTCATCGAGTTGGTTGGCAAATGCCTCACCGATCAACTGGTGAGCGATCAGATTGGCGACCGTCATGTCCAAGGGGATCAATGGCTGGCCGAAATGCTTGATGTACAGGTCGTTGACCTCTTCGACGAACCGATGTGCCAGGTAGGCTTCGTCCAGAAGGCTGTCGAGCCCGACATGCCCGGCCATGATGGTCGGCGGCTGGAGGAAGTACTGTTCGGCAATCTTCAATACCGGTTTGATCTGCGACTCGATACCCGCCTCCCTGGCGACGTCATTGGCTGCATCCAGCAGGTCGGGTACTTCCTCAATGTAAGCGGCGACAAAACGCGCCAGGACGTCGTTGGCGTCCGCGTCCGGCAATTGAATGGCTCGGTGCAGGTTCGGCAGTTGGGCCGTCAACTGACGAGTCAACTGGCCGGTTTCGGCCTCGTGTTGTTGGGCTTTTTGGATCTGCTCGCGCAATGCGGCGGTGTTCATGACAACTCCAGGAAACAAAGGCAATGAAATAGGGAAGACATAACTTAGCTGGCGCAAAAACACTCCTAAGACCTATTTTTCATAACTGTCGCTTCCTTGCTACGTCGCAGTTATATCGATTTGCCATCACTCAGGTTCGCATCCTTCTCCATTCGTGGGCTCTAGCGCAAGCCCCGGCTGTTTCAAACGATTTACGCCATCGCGTTGCGAGGTTGCAGGTGCTGTCTATACTCGGTTTGGAATGGAGTTAGCTGATGACACCCGATTGCATGTGCAGCAAGGCGCGGCGAGTCAATTAAGCAGTCTGAATAGCCGATCCCTTGCCGCAGGCTTTACGCCTACGGGATAACAAGAACGATAAGGGGAACCCGCAATGACGCGACATCCACACGTATGGATGGGCCTCCTGTTGTGGTCGATTTTCAGCCAGGCGCAAGCGGCCTGGACTGTGAATATGGCGCCTGGAGCGACACAGATCAGCAACGCAGTGTTCGACCTGCACATGACCATTTTCTGGATCTGTGTGGTCATCGGCATCATCGTCTTCGGCGCCATGTTCTGGTCGATGATGATGCACCGCCGCTCAACCGGCCAAAATGCCGCGCATTTCCACGAAAACACCCGCGTCGAAATCCTCTGGACCATCGTACCCTTCGTGATCCTGGTGCTGATGGCGATTCCTGCCACCGCCACCCTGATCAAGATGTACGACTCCAGCGAGTCGGACATCGATATCCAGGTCACCGGCTATCAATGGAAATGGCACTACAAGTACCTGGGCCAGGACGTCGAGTTCTTCAGCAACCTGGCCACCCCCGCCGAACAGATCCATAACCAGAGCGCCAAGGGCGAGCACTACCTGTTGGAGGTCGACAAGCCGCTGGTGCTGCCGGTCGATGCCAAGGTGCGCTTTCTGGTGACCTCCGCCGACGTGATCCACTCCTGGTGGGTGCCGGCCTTCGCGGTCAAGCGCGATGCGATCCCCGGGTTCGTCAACGAAGCCTGGACCCGCGTCGACAAGCCCGGCCTGTACCGTGGCCAATGCGCCGAGCTGTGCGGCAAGGACCACGGTTTCATGCCGATCGTGGTGGAGGTCAAGAGCAAGCCCGACTACGAGAAATGGTTGGGCGAACGCAAGGCCGAAGCCGCGCAGCTTAAAGAGCTGACCAGCAAGGAATGGACGCGCGAAGAACTCGTTGAGCGTGGCGACAAGGTCTACCACACCACCTGCGTGGCTTGTCACCAGGCCGAAGGCCAGGGCCTGCCGCCAATGTTCCCAGCACTCAAGGGCTCGAAAATCGCCACCGGGCCGATCAAGGATCACCTGAACATTGTCTTCCACGGCAAACCCGGCACCTCCATGGCCGCGTTCGGCAAACAGTTGTCGGAAGTCGATATCGCCGCGGTCGTGACCTATGAACGCAACGCCTGGGGCAACAACAAGGGCGACATGGTGACGCCCAAAGAAGTGCTGGAACTCAAACAGGCGGAAAGCAAATGAGCCGGCCTGACGTGTGTTCCCGTAACCGGTCGGGGCTCATTGCCCCGCGCCGTCCAGCCCACTCGTTCGAAGGAGACAGGACATGAGTGCTGTGATCGATGACCACGGTCATGCCGGCGCCGACCACGCCCACGGCCCCGCCAAGGGCCTGATGCGCTGGGTGCTGACCACCAACCACAAGGATATCGGCACGCTGTACCTGTGGTTCGCCTTCTCGATGTTCCTGCTGGGCGGCTCGTTCGCCATGGTGATCCGCGCCGAGTTGTTCCAGCCCGGCCTGCAGATCGTGCAGCCGGAATTCTTCAACCAGATGACCACCATGCACGGCCTGGTGATGGTCTTCGGTGCGGTGATGCCGGCGTTCGTCGGCCTTGCCAACTGGATGATCCCGCTGATGATCGGCGCGCCGGACATGGCGCTGCCACGGATGAACAACTTCAGCTTCTGGCTGTTGCCGGCGGCGTTCCTGATGCTGGTGTCGACGCTGTTCACCCCGGGGGGCGGGCCGAACTTCGGCTGGACCTTCTATGCACCGCTGTCCACTACCTATGCGCCGGAAAGCGTAACGTTCTTCATCTTTGCCATCCACCTGATGGGCATCAGCTCGATCATGGGCGCGATCAACGTGATCGCCACCATCCTCAACCTGCGTGCCCCCGGCATGACCCTGATGAAGATGCCGCTGTTCGTCTGGACCTGGCTGATCACCGCGTTCCTGCTGATCGCGGTGATGCCGGTGCTGGCCGGCTGCGTGACGATGATGCTGATGGACATCCACTTCGGCACCAGCTTCTTCAGTGCCGCCGGTGGCGGTGACCCGGTGCTGTTCCAGCATGTGTTCTGGTTCTTCGGCCACCCCGAGGTATACATCATGATCCTGCCGGCCTTCGGCGCCGTCAGCTCGATCATTCCGGCCTTCTCGCGCAAACCGTTGTTCGGCTACACCTCGATGGTCTATGCCACGGCCGCCATCGCGTTCCTGTCGTTCATCGTCTGGGCGCACCACATGTTCGTGGTCGGCATTCCGCTGGTGGGCGAGCTGTTCTTCATGTACGCGACCCTGCTGATCGCCGTGCCCACCGGGGTGAAGGTGTTCAATTGGGCCAGCACCATGTGGCAAGGCTCTCTGACCTTCGAGACGCCGATGCTGTTTGCCGTCGCGTTCGTGATCCTGTTCTCCATCGGTGGTTTCTCCGGGCTGATGCTGGCCATCGCCCCGGCAGACTTCCAGTACCAGGACACCTACTTCGTGGTCGCGCACTTCCACTACGTGCTGGTGCCCGGCGCCATCTTCGGGATTTTCGCCTCGGCCTACTATTGGCTGCCGAAATGGACCGGCCATATGTACGACGAAACCCTCGGCAAGCTGCACTTCTGGCTGTCCTTCGTGGGCATGAACCTCGCGTTCTTCCCGATGCACTTCGTCGGCCTGGCGGGCATGCCCCGGCGGATTCCCGACTACAACCTGCAGTTCGCCGACTTCAACATGGTCTCGTCCATCGGCGCCTTCATGTTCGGCACCACGCAGATCTTCTTCCTGTTCATTGTGATCAAGACCATCCGTGGCGGCGAGCCGGCACCGGCCAAGCCGTGGGATGGGGCCGAAGGGCTGGAGTGGAGCGTGCCGTCGCCGGCGCCGTATCACACCTTTACCACGCCGCCGGAAGTGAAATGAGATGACTCATGGAAGCCCTGTGGGAGCGAGCTTGCTCGCGATGGCGGTCTGCCTGGCACACCGCGTCGCCTGCATCGCGAGCAAGCTCGCTCCCACAGGAATACGGGTGAGGGTTGAGGATCATGGCTGATTCGATTTCGATGAAGAAACTGGTCACCCGCCTGTTGCTGGTGGTGGTGGCCATGTTCGTCTTCGGGTTTGCCCTGGTGCCGATCTACGACGTGATGTGCAAGGCGTTCGGCATCAACGGCAAGACCGCCGGGCAATACGAAGGCGAGCAGACCGTCGATGAATCACGCCAGGTTCGCGTGCAGTTCCTGTCGACCAATTCGGTGGACATGCCCTGGGACTTCTACCCCAAGGGCGATCAGTTGGTGGTCCAGCCGGGGGCGGTGAACGAAATGGTGTTCGTCGCCCACAACCCCACCGACCGGCCGATGAGCGCCCAGGCGGTGCCGAGCATCGCGCCGAGCAACGCGGCGGCGTATTTCCACAAGACCGAATGTTTTTGTTTTACCCAGCAAGTGCTGCAACCCGGCGAACGCATCGAAATGCCCATGCGCTTCATCGTTGACCGGGACATGCCCAAGGAAGTGAAGCACCTGACGCTGTCCTACACGCTGTTCGATATCACCGCTCGTCATCCACCGGTGGCTCTAAACACTGACCGATAGCGTGCCCGATAAGGAGAACAATAAATGGCAACTCACGAACACTATTACGTTCCGGCCCAGAGCAAATGGCCGATCATCGCCACGGTCGGGATGTTCGTCACGGTGTATGGCCTGGCCACCTGGTTCAACGACCTGAAGGCCGCCCGGCCGGATTCCCACGGGCCGCTGATCTTTTTCGTCGGTGGCCTGCTGCTGGCCTACATGCTGTTCGGCTGGTTCGGCGCGGTGATCAAGGAAAGCCGCGCCGGGCTGTACAGCGCGCAGCTCGACCGCTCGTTCCGCTGGGGCATGAGTTGGTTCATCTTTTCCGAAGTGATGTTCTTCATCGCGTTCTTCGGTGCGCTGTTCTATGTGCGCATGATCTCCGCGCCCGGCCTGGCGGGGGAAGGCACCAAGGGCCTGTCACACATGCTCTGGCCGAGCTTCGAGTTCGCCTGGCCGCTGCTCAACAACCCCGATCCGAAACTCTTCCCGGCGCCCAAGGACGTCATCAGCCCCTGGGGCTTGCCGCTGCTCAACACGGTGCTGCTGGTCAGCTCCAGCGTCACCGTCACCATCGCCCACCATGCCTTGAAAAAAGGCCATCGTGGCGCGTTGAAACTCTGGCTGGCGATCACCGTGCTGCTGGGTTGCGCCTTCCTGGGCTTCCAGGCCGAGGAATACATCCACGCTTATAAAGAGCTGGGCCTGACCCTGGGTTCCGGCGTCTACGGCGCGACCTTCTTCATGCTCACCGGTTTCCACGGCGCCCACGTCACCATCGGCACGATCATCCTGTTCGTCATGCTGATGCGCATCATGCGCGGGCACTTCGACAACGAGCACCAGTTCGGCTTCGAGGCGGCGAGCTGGTATTGGCACTTCGTCGATGTGGTGTGGATCGGCTTGTTCGTCTTCGTCTACGTGCTCTGAAACCAACGTTACCAGGGTGCGTGGGAGACCAACTGGCCGCTGAAAAAGCCCCAGGCGATCAAGCCGACGGTGGCGGCGGCCAGGCTGACCCGAATCGCCAGGGCGATGACCAGGCGATTGGAACTGCTGTCGTCCTTGACCAGAAAAAACAGACCACTGAACAGGCTGGCAATCGTGGCAATCAGCATCAGGACGATGGCTGCTTTTAGCATTAGGGACACTCCGGGGGGACGCGATGTACGTGAGTATAGCTATCCCGTTCGACGGCTTTCGGACGGCACCATGAAAGGCTTCCGGCCGGGCATCGTGCCGTCTTTGGTGGTGGCCGTGCTGGTGCCGGTGATGGTGTGCCTGGGGTTCTGGCAATTGAGCCGGGGCGAACAGAAGCGTGTGCTCATGGACACTTACGCCGAGCGCCGCGTGGCGCCACCGATGGACAGCACCGAGCTGGCACACACCAGCGATCCGGCCTTTCGAGCGGTCATACTGCAGGGCCAGTTCGACGCCGAGCACAGCATCCTGCTGGATAACCGCCAACACGACGGCAAGGTCGGCGTGGAGTTGCTGCAACCGTTCCTCGACCACCGGACCGGGCTCTGGCTGCTGGTCAATCGCGGTTGGCTGCCCTGGCCGGACCGGCGTACCCCGCCGGTCTTCGACACGCCAGAACAATCCGTCAGCCTCCAGGCCTGGGTCTATGTCGCACCGGGCGCGACGTTCCAGCTTCACCCCGACCCGACGGGCGCCCCCTGGCCGCGCCTGGTCACCGCCATCGAGCCGGACAAGCTCTGGGCCGACCTGGGCCGCAACGGCTTCGCCTATGAAATGCGCCAACAAAACGGCCCCGGCGCCTACCGGACCGATTGGCCGGTGGTGGCCATGGGCCCGGAAAAACACCTCGGTTATGCCGTGCAGTGGTTCGCCATGGCGGCGGCGCTGTTCGGCCTTTTTCTTTATCTCGGATGGCACAACGCAGGGAGACACCATGGGAAGCACCATGAATCCAACCAACACGTCTGAGTCGCCCGCGGCACACAACCGTCGCAAGGGCCGCGTGCAATTGCTGCTGATCGTGCTCGGGGTGATCGGCCCGATGATCCTGGCCACCGGCATGTACAAGTTCCAGTTCTGGGTGCCCGACAGCCGCAGCTACCACGGCGAACTGATCGGCACCGGCCAGACCCGCGCCGAGATCGGGGTACAGGCCGATGAGCAACGCTGGCAGATTTTGGTCACGGCGCCACAGGAATGCTCGGTGGATTGCCGGCAACTGGTGTACCTGGCCCGACAAGTCCAGATCGGCCTGGGTCGCGAAGCCTCTCGCGCCAGCCATGCCCTGGCGGTGGCGCAACCGTTGGACGCCGAGTACGACGCCCAACTGCAGCGCGAATACCCGCAATTGCAACGCTACCCACTGGACCTGCCGGCCTATCAGAAAGGCGCCCAGGGCTCCGGCGGCGCCCAACTATGGATCATCGACCCCCACAGCAACCTGGTGCTGCGCTACGACGCTCGGGTCAAGGGCAAGGACCTGCTCAACGACCTGCGCCACTTGCTGAAACTGTCGAACATCGGATGAGGGCATCGACATGGCCAAACCAGGATTTCGCCTCGCGCTGTTTGCCACGCTGCTGGCATTGATCGTCGTCCTGCTGGGCGCCTACACCCGGCTGACCCACGCCGGCCTCGGTTGCCCCGACTGGCCCGGTTGCTACGGGTTCATCAGCGTGCCCAAGAGCGAAGCCCAACTGGCCCATGCCGAGTTACACTTTCCCGACACCCCGGTGGAAGCCCACAAGGGCTGGAACGAGATGGTCCATCGCTACTTCGCCGGGGGCCTGGGCTTGATGATCGTAGCGTTGGCGGCACGGTCCTGGATGAACCGCCACCGTCCGGGCCAGCCATTGAAATTGCCGCTGTTTCTACTGGCGGTGGTTTTCGCCCAAGCGGCGTTCGGCATGTGGACCGTGACCCTCAAGCTCTGGCCCCAAGTGGTGACCGGGCATTTGCTGGGCGGCTTCGCGACGTTGAGCCTGCTGTTTCTGCTGACCTTGCGATTGTCCGGCGTACTGCCGGCGCTGACCGTGCCCAAACGCCTGCAACACTGGGCCACCGCCGGGCTGCTGCTGGTGATCGGCCAGATCGCCCTCGGCGGCTGGGTCAGTTCCAACTACGCCGCCGTGGCCTGCATCGATTTCCCCACCTGCCACGGCCAATGGCTGCCACCGGCCGATTTTGCCAACGGCTTTCACCTGACCCAGCACATCGGCCCGAACTACCTGGGCGGGCAACTGGACAGCGACGCCCGCACCGCCATCCACCTGACCCACCGCATCGGCGCCTTGCTGGTGACCGTGGTGCTGCTGGGGCTGGCCTGGCAATTGAAAACCGTCGGCATGACCCGCCTGGCCGGCCTGGTGTTAACTGCCCTGGCCGCACAAATCACCCTGGGCATCAGCAACGTACTGTTTCATCTGCCGCTGCCGGTGGCCGTCGCCCACAACGCCGGGGGCGCCGCGCTGCTGCTGACCCTGGTGCTGGTCAATTATCACGCCCGCACCAGCCTGGTCCGGGTCAAGCATCAAGTCCCGCTGCGCTGGCGGTTCAACCCGCATAAACACAGCGCCAGCCCCATAACTATAAAAGGAGAGATGCCATGGCAACCTTGACCGGTGAACGCCACAGCCAAGCGATCTGGCGCGATTACCTGGAGCTGACCAAGCCCAAAGTGGTGGTGCTGATGCTGATCACCTCACTGGTGGGCATGTTCCTCGCCACCCGCGCCGGCGTACCGTGGACGGTGCTGGTATTCGGCAACCTGGGCATCGCCCTGTGTGCCGGCGGCGCGGCGGCGGTCAACCATGTAGTGGACCGGCGCATCGACGCGGTGATGGCCCGCACCCATAAACGCCCCTTGGCCGAAGGGCGGATTTCCCCCGCCGCCGCCCTGACCTTCGCCCTGGCCCTGGCCGTGATCGGCCAGGCCTTGCTGCTGGCCTTCACCAACCCGCTGACAGCCTGGCTGACCCTCGCCTCACTGCTCGGTTATGCGGTGGTCTACACCGGCTTCCTCAAGCGCGCCACGCCACAGAACATCGTCATCGGCGGCCTCGCCGGCGCAGCGCCACCGCTGCTGGGTTGGGTGGCGGCCACCGGGCATGTCAGCGCCGAACCGCTGCTGCTGGTGCTGATCATCTTCGCCTGGACCCCACCGCACTTCTGGGCCCTGGCGATCCACCGCAAAGAGGAATACGCCAAGGCCGACATCCCCATGCTGCCAGTGACCCACGGCGAGCACTACACCAAGGTCCATATCCTGCTGTACACCCTGATACTGTTGGCGGTGAGCCTGATGCCGTTCGTGATCCAGATGAGCGGCATGCTCTATCTTGTTTGCGCTCTCGTACTGGGCGCCAGGTTCCTGCAATGGGCCGTGGTGTTGTACCGTGGCAGTCGGCCGCAGGCGGCGATCAATACGTTCAAGTACTCTATTTATTACTTGTTCCTGCTGTTCATCGCCCTGCTTGTAGATCATTACTTACTGTTGAGCCTATGACTCGAACCCAGAAAACCGTCTTCATCCTCGTGGCCGTGATCGCACTGATCCTCGGCCTGACCATCAACAAGGTGCTGTCGGGCAAAGGCCAGGGCGACCCGACCGCGCTGATCGACGCTGGCATCATCCTGCTGCCCCAGAGCCGCAACCTGCCGGACGTGAAAATGACCGACCAGGACGGCCAGCCCGTGGCGATGGACGGGTTGAAAGACAAATGGAGCCTGCTGTTCTTCGGCTACACCTTCTGCCCGGACATCTGCCCGACCACCCTCGCCCAACTGCGCCAGATCAAAAGCGAGTTGCCGAAAGAGGCTGTGGATAAGTTGCAGATCGTACTGGTCAGCGTCGACCCGAACCGCGACACGCCCAAGCAGTTGAAGCAGTATCTGGGGTACTTTGATCCGCAGTTCATAGGGTTGACGGCTTCGTCGGTTGAAGACCTGCAGAAACTGGCGAATGCGGTGAGCATTCCGTTCATTCCGGCGGATACCAGTAAGCCTAACTATACGGTTGATCACAGCGGCAACCTGGCGGTGATCGGGCCGGACGGCACCCAACGCGGCTTCATCCGCGCGCCGTTAAACAACCAGAAACTGGTGGCGCAGTTGCCGGAGATGCTCAAGCGCAAATAGCGCCTCCAGGAGCATGCCGCTCAACTAAGCCGTGCCTATTCCTTGTGGTGAGGGAAATTCCTTGTGGCAATGAAATCCATTGTGCCAAGGAGATCCATTGTGGCGAGGGAGCTTGCTCCCGCTGGGCTGCGCAGCAGCCCCAAAAGGCCAAACTCGATCAACATGGCACAACGCGATGGCCGGGGGTCAAGGCGAAGATCTTCCCTCCCCCAAATTTTTGAACGGCCCGACCATCCACCATGCGTAAGGTTGGGCTTTCATTGGTCTATGCGCAGAGAGCGCTTCATCGGGCAAAGGCGTTGGGCCGTACTCAGGAGACTGCCGATCATTGGATGCAGCTTTGCCTAGAGTGAAAACAAAAAACCGCCCATGTGGCGGTTTTTTTATATCGACAGAACTCAGGTTCTGACACCAGCCATTAGGCCAACGGGTTCAAGCTCCTTACCTTTGGCGAGGCTGACCGACAAGAACTGGCGCTCGATGCTGGACGGGCAACCAGCCAGACGGCGGGCCTCTGCCTGGTACCGGGCAGCAAGCAACGGCTTTGGAGTACGCGTTGAAGTTTTCATGGAAAACTCGGCAATAGAATTGGGGTTGATGTTATGCCTCGTCTACCGCTATGACAAGGCGCCGCTGATCGTCGAAATCGAAGCCCAGATGCCGGTACCACTGGACGGCCCCAAGGTCAGGCTTAAAAATCTCAATCTCGCGAAGCTTCAGCATCCGTGCGTATCGGCTGATCGCGATCAAGACTAAACCGGCAACCTCACCCCTCAAAGGGTGAGTAACGTCAGGCTTGCCCTCTAGAAGGACTACCTTGATGGACAAGGTGCTTGATTTTGGAGTCGCAAAGCAAAGTCCACATAGCTCATGGTCATACCACAGAGAAAGGTCAAACGCTTTCCCGTCGCGATTCTTCCAGCCAGGTATATCCTCCCATGGATAAAGTTGGGCCTCTGAGCCCCACAAATAGCATTGATCCAACGCCACTTGCGTTATCGGCTCGTACCTTATCCGTCCAGCATCAATTCCCCTCTCCGCCAGTACCCACGGATCATCCAACAAATACTCTTTGGCGAGTTGCATCGCGGTCGAACGAAATATCTGATGTTTAAAGTCGCTAATACGCGGTCGTTTCATGTGGCGAATACGATGGGGGGTGACGACAAAAAGATAGGGCTCGAGGGGCGAGGCGCACAATCAGGCTGGTTCCGGTTTAGTTGTAGGTAAAGTCGCAGGGATGTGTGGTCTGGCAGGGGAGTTTGATCCTGCTGCCACTCTCTGTGGGAGTGAACCTGCTCGTGATGAAAATGACGCGGTTTCAGAGAAAACGAGCCGCCTGTATCGCTGGCAAGCACTAGTCCTACAGACCTTGCTACGCGCTTCCTCCAAGCCACGCATCCTTGCGCCTTTGCCTACAACTACGCCAGAATCCGCCCGCTTGTGCGCCTTGTTCCGGGGCTCTATCGTTTCCTTGCCACTGCCCATCAGTGGTCGGGTTTAGTAGCCCGGTTAAGGATACGGTCGCATGAGTCTCATCAGTCGGGCATTGCCCGAACTCGATGGTGGCTGTGCGCATGGCGCCTTCGGGCGCGCCGGGTTTTCCGTTGTCCTACCGGTCTACTAACTTGCGCACAGCTGCCTCCCTTTCGTTTAGTAGCGAGACGGTAGCGGCCTACTAACAAAGGAAACGTGAAAATGTTCAAAGCAACTCCAAATCCCCCAGATGCAGACCCCACCCCGCAATCCGCAAAATCCAAAGCCAAGCAGCAAGACGAAACCACCAAACGCGTGCTCGATCACTACCTGCTACCGAAATCGAAAAAATCTCAAGACGACCCCAAACCGGGCCAGCTATTCACCGTCGTGAAAGGCCTCGATAACGAATGCCTACTCGCCAACCTCAGCGAAACGCTGGCTTCAGCCGATGCCATGGCTGCTGATCTGGCGTTCGACCTGAAAGGCTCGCGGCGTCATTTGGCGCTGGGGATTCAGCAGTTGATTGAGCTGAGCTCGTTGTTGGCGAATCAGGTATTGGATAATGTGGAGCCGGGGCGGTAGGTAGGCTGTTCCCAACGGAAAAACCCGGCGTTCTGCGTCGGGTTTTGGTGCGTTCATCCATAGACGTGGACGAGTTATCTGTAAACAAGAACTCTTCCAACAACAACCGCGCCTCACCTCCCACACAGCCCTTTTAGCGAAAGGCTGAAAACGGCCAGAAGGATTCGTGTCTATGGAACTTGGGGCAGTTTATTTCTGATTTTGCAGCGGGTATGACAGACACCGATTTTTTTGGACACCTTTCGAGAAACAATGTGGCGATTCGACGGTTCAGAATCGGAGATGAGATTGCGTTGTTCCACGTCTTTTACTCTGCCATTCACGATATTGCGTCAAGAGATTACACCCACGATCAAATCGAAGCCTGGGCTCCTGCTGATCTTGATCCGAAGCTCTGGGCGAATCATCTTCGAGATCTCCGTCCGTTCGTGGCTGAGATCGCCGGCGAAATAGTAGGCTACGCCGACATTCAACCGAACGGTTACATCGACCATTTTTTTGTGTCGGGTAATCATCCCCGGCGGGGAATAGGTTCTTTATTAATGAATCGCATTCATGAAGAAGCCAAGTTGCTTGGAATCAGCGAGCTTACTTCTCATGTCAGCAAAACGGCTGAACCATTCTTTGTATTGCACGGTTTTTATGTCGTAGAACGAGGATTTCCGATCCGTCGGGGCGTAACGCTTCAGAATGCGTTGATGCAGAAAAGCCTGAAATGCGGCATATGAATATTCGGTAGAGGGGCAAGTGGCCGCTTTATTTCTGATACACGTGGGATGCAATTTCGCAAACAGCACTTTGGGTGAGTCACATTCACTGGAAACTGGATGTCAGCATCACTGGAATACACACCCGCCGTCAGGCACAGGTTAGCGGATAGCCAGGCAGGATGCACCGACCACTGTCGCTCGGCGTAACTGCGACATGACGTTCCCCGCCGTAATCACCGCCGTAGGCAACATTGGGCAACTGCTCGCGGCCAGCGCCTCTGCGACCCAGGTATTGCAGGTATAAAACAGCGAATAGCTACCCTCGGCCTGGTAAAACCGGCTCTCTCCATACAGCCCAGGCCCGAGCACCACCAAGGTGCCCGTCGCTGAGTGGGTGAAGGTCCCGGCCACGAACGCGAGCAGTCGTTGGTAGCCGTCCTCCATCACCCGCACTTCGATGACCTCGCTTGCGGCGAAACGCCGCCTGGGGTCCCCGTCAATTTTGACCGCATGCAGCACGGTTGCCGTCGACCCGAACAAGGCTCGCAGGGCGAGGCTCGAGGTGGCCTGTGGGGCTCGGTAAAAATCCTCGTCCCCCCAACCGAACTCAACGAAGTCGCCGTCGCTGAACGCTTCGGCCAGTGCGGGAAGCACCTGAAGTAGATCGGGGCGCGCAATGACTAACCCGGTATGCAGGCCATGATTCACTACATAGAAGGACCGCCAATGGCCACCCTCGCCCCTCGGCGGGTCCGACGCGGCAGCGCAGCCGAACAGCGTGAGGACCAGGGTCAGCACTACAATGCGCATACACAAGGGCTTGGAGGCTCGCTAACGAAACGTAGGAAAACCCAGCGGGGTTGGCGCTGTATCTCGGCCAGAAGCAACTATGGCGCTTAGACATTCAAAGCAGCAGACAGATAAGGGGACGGATTTATTTTAAAATCACACAGTCTGCTCCCTTATCCACCAACCGGACGACAGTCAGAGGATGGCAGGCAGTAGAGCAACTCCCCCGTCATGTAATCAAACCAATAGACGGATCTATCGAAATCGACTGCTTCGATATAGTCGGACAATAATCTAAAACCCTCGGGAAATATCTCCGCGCCAGACACTTGCCAGATTATGTCACCATCAATGGAGAGGCGAGTAATCTCCAGCTCACCGTGTGAGAGGAGAACTCGATGCTGATTTTCCCAGTAGATACCAAAGCAAGTCGCAGTATCGACCTTAGCGGTCCACAGAATCTGATCGGGATGCTCTAGCGACAAGCAGGCTACTCGGTCGCCGACTGCTATATAGAGCTTGTCATCGACCGCTGTCGCCGAATGCTCATGGATTGCGGTGCAGCCGCCTCCGGCACCTATCACTAGGATATTTTCACCATTCTGTTTCACCCCATGGACTGACGTAATCGACCCGTCCGTAAGGAGCAACTGGTGCACATAGGCGTGCGTGTTGTCCGTGGATTTAAACGAGTACGTCGGCTCGTCAATGATCGTGATGAGCCCATATGGGGTTTGGATGTCCATCGGATTGCTGTTTTCTGACCCGTTTGCGATCAGAGTATGCCTCAGGTTTCACCTCGGGACAGAACACCTGCTTCGAGCGCCGCCGTCCTGGTTGGGAGATTAGGGGCCATGAGGCATCGCATCGCTGGCCTAAGGACATCCCTGAATCCTGATTATCTCGATGCTCCAGGATGATCGTATTGACTGTTTTAGGGCGGCTTCGCACCCCAGCGGGGATAAATCCCCTCGCCACAGAGTTTTGTGTGTTGGCTGCTTGGCATTTGGGGCTGCGGGCTTTTTATGAGTGCTTCGCACTCAAGCGGGAGCAAGCTCCCTCGCCACGGGAGTTTCGAGCCGCTGTCGGGGGCTCAGGTAGCTTTTGTCCTTGGGTCTCATCACCCGCTGCGTGCCGGCTTATCTCGACCGGCACGCGAGTCCATTGTCCCAGCCTTGGTTTGGCTACTTAACCCAAAGACTCCCCAACCGACGTAGTCCCCCGCCCAATCAACCGCCCCAACACCCCACTCTCATCAAACAACGCCCCTTTCGCCGCCGCCACATCAGAATCCGCCAGCAACGCCGCCAATCCCGCCGGCAGCCCCACACTGATCAGCACCGCCTCGAACTCAGCCTGCGGCAGGTTCTGATAAACCACCGGCTTACCGGTTTTCTGGCTGATCAACGCAGCCAGCTCAGTCAAGGTGTAGCTGCTATCCCCCGCCAGTTCATAGACTTTGCCCGCCTGCCCTTCAGTAGTTAGCACCACCGCCGCAGCTTGGGCGTAGTCGGCACGGGGCGCGGAGCTGATTCGGCCCTCGCCGGCGCTGCCGAGCAGGACGCCATGTTCCACGGCGCTTGGTACGTTCGCCAGGTAGTTTTCGCTGTACCAGCCGTTGCGCAGCAAGACGTGGGGCACGCCCGAGGCTTTCAAGGCGGCTTCGGTATCGCGATGTTCAGCGGCCAAGCCCAAGGTGGAGGTGTCGGCGTGCAGGACGCTGGTGTAGGCCAGGAGCGTGATACCCGCGGCCTTGGCGGCATCGATCACGGCGCGGTGTTGGGCGGCGCGGCTGCCCAGTTCATTGGAGGAGATCAACAGCAGTTTATCGACGCCTTGCAGCGCGGCAGTCAATGTGGCCGGTTGGTTGTAGTCGGCGGTGCGTACCACCACACCCTGTGCGGCCAGGTCCTGGACTTTGCCGGGGTCTCTGACCAGGGCGACGATTTGCTCGGCGGGCACGCGTTCAAGCAGGGACTGGATAACGAGACGGCCCAGTTGGCCGGAGGCTCCGGTGATGGCGATCATGACAAATACCTTGATGGGAAAAGGACGAAAAGCCATCCTAGAGACCTAAGTAACTTTTTGTAAGTACGTACATAAAGGTAAGTACCGTGGACACCACCACCGAAATTTCCGAACCGTTTAGCGCCGCTGTCCGACGTGGCGATGTGCAGAGCGCCGACTGCCCTTCTCGTGAAGTCCTCAAGCACATGACCAGCCGTTGGGGCGTGCTGGTGCTGGTCATGCTGCTGGGCGGGATGCACCGCTTCAGCGAGCTGCGCCGCAAGATAGGCGGGGTCAGCGAGAAGATGCTTTCGCAGACGTTGCAGGAGCTTGAGGCGGATGGGTTGGTCGACCGCAAGTCGCTGCCGGTGGTGCCACCGCATGTGGAGTACCGCTTGACGCCGTTGGGTCGGGAGGCGGCGGAGCATCTTGAGGTGATGGTGAATTGGATCGAGGAGAAGATTCCGCAGATTATGGCGGTGCGGCGGGGTCGGTTGGGGGGTGAGGCGCAGGAGTGATTGGGGCTGCTCCGCGACAAGAGACAGGTCTATATTCAAGGGGTGTCCCCCTTCAATAACATTCGCGTGGATGCTTGCTCCTGCTTCTCCACCTTCTGAGAGTCAAGCCAGGGCCTGACCACCGCACCTCCAAGCCACATATCCTTGCGCCTTTGCCTACAACCGCACCAGAATCCGCCGGCTTTTCAGCCTTGCCCTCGGGCTCTATCGTTTCCTTAACACTGGCCGAGCCGGCATCGATGACACTCAGGCATGCTAGCTCCCCTCGGGAAAGTCATAGGCCCGGCCGCATCAAACTTTCGGCAGCTAGCTTTGGTGGCTCATGTTCACCGGTACACACCGTCTATATACTCAAATCATGGAACGTATCCAATCAATCAATCTCGCGCGGATAGACTGGTGTTGTACCGATCACGGTATGACGCGGGACGAGCTCGCCCGTGAGATCGGTATAGCACCTGCCAGCTTTGAAAAAGTGATGGCCGGCGAGACGGGGCTTACCTTCAACCAGCTGCGTAAGCTGGCGGCCGTTTTCGGGCGAGGTACCTTGTTTTTCATGGAGCCAGGGCCGGTCAACGAGGCAAAGGTGCACTCGCCGCAGTTCCGCACCTTGAGCAATCAGAAACCGGAACTTTCGCACCGCCTGAAGCTGCTGGTTGAGCGAGTGGAGCGTCAGCGCGCAGTGTTCCTTGCACTGCGTGAGGAGCTTGAACCGACGGAGGTCGTGCGCTTCTCGCCGCCCGACCTTGCAGGCCTGAGCATCCCCGATGCGGCCAGCCGTGTGCGTGAATGGCTGGGGCTGGCGAACCGTAACAATTTCGACAGTTATCGTAAGGCCATCGAAGCGCGCGGCCTGTTGGTCTTCCGCAGCAATGGCTACAACGGTAAATGGCAGATTGCGAAGGAAAGCCCGATCCTCGGTTTTTCACTCTACGACCCCGAATGCCCGGTAATCGTCATCAAGAAGCAGGATGCAGATACCCGCCAAAGCTTCACGTTGATGCATGAGTTAGGGCACCTACTTATTCATCGGGCAAGCTCAATTGACGATGAAGAGGATTTGTATTCGGCGGACGATGAAGAGCAAGAGGCGAATGCCTTTGCCGGCCATCTGTTGGTCCCCGATCAGTTTCTATTAAGCATTCATGACAATGAGCGCCCTGTTGAGGCGGCCGAATTTGATGGCTGGCTGGAACCACAACGCAGGGCGTGGGGTGTGAGCGGCGAGATGATCCTACGGCGTCTGATGGATGCCGGACGTTTGCCAAGCGAAGCCTATGTCGCATACCGACGGTGGAACAAGCAACGAGTTATGCCTGAAAAAGAGGGTGGCAGCCGAGAGCACCGCAATCGCGAACCCCGGCACATTTTTGGCGATGGTTACGTGCGCACAGTGCTGGATGCCATGAACGCTCGTCGTATCACTCTCGCCAAGGCAAGCAGTTATCTCGACAACCTTAAGATCTCGGACCTGCACAAGCTGGAACTGGCCGCGACGCAACCGACCGCACCCACCAGCGCCAGCCCTAGCCACTTGCGCAGCAGGTAAGGCTTGAGAAACCGGTCGAGCAGAAAGAACAGCACCAAGGCAATGACCAACTGAGTAATTACGGACATGTGCGCCTCCGGTCAGGTCTTGATGATCAATGTCGAGGGGGTACGTTGCGAGCCGATACCGCCGTTGACCTGGGACGATGCTAACCAGTACGTCGCCCGCATGGTAGGTGGGCAGGATTTCATTGGCATACATGCGCGCACCGGCCCCTACAGGTACACCCACGTAAGAGGAGGCCACGGCTGTGGTGGCGGCAGCGAAGGCCTTTGGATAGCTCCATCAACCGAGGCGATCTGCTGAAATTTGAAGTTTTCCCCGAGTTCACCTACATCGTCACTCAGAAGACTTATGAGCTAAAACTTGACGATACCTACCGGGTTGAGCTTGAGACTGATCTCTATAAGCCTTGAAAACTGTGGAAGAGGGGACGGATATTTTCTTCAAAAAAAAATCCGTCGCCTTTCTCATGCTTTTCGTATTGCTCGCTTCCAGACTCCCTCTAGTAATTAGGGTCAGCACTTTTGATGCCATAAAGCTGCAGCTGATAATAAGTATAAAAACAGGAAACCGTTAAAAATGTAAAGAAAGTTGGCAAATGGTTTGGGTGCATCCAGTAAATTAAATTTTTAACTAATAGGACTGCCGTTACGATAGTAGCTAGAACACTTATAGATTTCGCAAGAAGTGTACAGGGCATATTATTTAATTTTCTTGATCGATAGCGTCGCTGCAGCCCTAGAGCTACCAGTGATATGAATAGCGTGCCAATTATTGCTGCGAATGGGATGGCAATAATGTCATGCTCGACTGCATAAAAACTACTCTCAAAGTTTGAATATAGATTGTAGCCACCGATTATTGGGATAGCTGAGAGACTTGCCAAATACAATAACAACGAATGCCGTATCTTCATATTTTTGTCCTTGCGTCATGGCAGCATTGTTATCAATGCCGGGGCAACTCAGTTTAGAAGTTAGGCGTCTGAAAACCTTTTCCTATCAAGTGAATTTTATGCTCGCCAGAAATATTTATTTCGTACCCGGTCCCTGGTAGGGCTCTGCCAGCCGTAGTTAGTTGCTCAAGCGCGAGCGGTCTATCGCTTTTATCGAAGTCATAAAAGTCATGGTAGGCTTTGACTGTTCCCAGAAACTGCCAAGATGTATCTTGGTGGCGAGTGAAATCACCCTCAACATGGAGCGTGATTCGCCCAAGGTAAGCACCGCTGATAAGACTGTCCCTGCCGGTGTCGTAAGCCACCTTTGGGTCCACCAAATGATACGTACCCGGTGATTTAGTGCTCTCGATAGTCTGCTTCAACAATGAGAGTTTGTGCTCTCTTATTTGTAAACCAATAGTATTTATATCGACCTCAAGCTTCTCTCCCTTCCCCCATAAATAGTGCGCAAGTGCTTTAACCGGGCTGAATGTACCTCCAGATAATTTGGGTGTTTCCAATTTGAATGTTGTACTGCGGGCGTATTTTGAGTGGGCGATGGCGATAATAGCTTCCCTCGACGTAAAGCCACTTCTCTCAAGCGCATCAGCCAAACTAAAGCAAATAGCTTTATTTTTGAAAAATACATCATTTATACGCCAGTAGGGAGCTACCCAACCGCGTTCCCGCTCGACAATTTGCCATATATCTTTTATTGCGCCATAAGCATTTCTATGATTTATAGCTTTGTCGAGAATTTTAAGATTGAAAGTGAAGTCATCCAGCCCGGTTTGAGTTCGTATAAGATCAGCTATGTAAAAATCATCATCTTCTGTGAGTACGTCCGGCTGAGGCGGTGGGAATATATAAGTACCATCAATGATGATACCGTCCGAGGACCAATATCCTCCTATAGAGCCACGCCACGTGCCATTCACCAGCGTCGGGGGTAAATCAATTCCGTTCTGCTTCATAAATTCAAGTCCTTTTGATCGTAACGCTAAATGTGCTGTGGCCAGAACTGCTTGTCTGGATTTCTAATTAAGCACGCAGATGTAGGAGGCTCAATACCTCAATGACAGCTTGGGAGATGGACTACAGGGCTTTCGGAATAGAGGGACAAATTATGTGTCGAGAGCGACGTTTCGCTAAATCCCCTCGCCACAGGGGGGTTGTATGTTGGCTGGCATTGGGAACATGGTGGGCTTTTTATGAGTGCTTCGCACTCAAGCGGGAGCAAGCTCCCTCGCCACGGGGTTAATCATGTCCCCCGGTCCAGACAGGTTGTCGTCAGAAGAAGCTCAACCCCACATGCAACAGCTTCTCGACGGCGCGAATGTGCTTTTCACCCGGTTAGCACGATCAGCCTTTGGAACTGGCCTTCGCCGCTTCAACGATCAGCTCTGCCACTTTATCCGGGTTGGACGTCATCACCACATGGGAGGCGCCTTGGACAGTGACGGTCTTTTTCGAGCCCGCGCGTTCGGCCATGAACTTCAGGGCGGCCTCGGGGATGTTTTTGTCCGCCGAACCGTAGATGAACCAGGACGGCGTTTTTTTCCAGGCCGGTTCGCCAGACGCTTCCTTCAAGGCCGCCTCGCTGATGGGCCGTTGTGTGGCAGCCATCAATGCGGACTCGGTCGCCGGCACGTCGGCGGCAAACTGTTGGCCGAACTTGTCCTGCTGGATGTAAAGGTCCTTATTGCCGTCGTCCAACTGCACCGGCGCGGCCAGGGTCGGCCCAAGGGTGCCGCCAGGGTAGCGCCCGGACAGTTCGATGGCGGTTTCGCCTTTGTCCGGCGCGAACGCCGCCACGTAGACCAGCGCCTTGACCCGGGGGTTGTCGTGCACCGCGTTGGTGATCACGGCTCCGCCGTAGGAGTGCCCCACCAGGATCACCGGGCCGGCGGTGTGTTCGACGATGTCGGCGACATAGTCCGCGTCCTGCTTCACGCCGCGCAGCGGGTTAGCCGCTGCCACCACCGGGTAGCCCTGGTTCAGCAACCGGGTGGCAACGCCATTCCAACTGGACGATTCGGCGAAGGCGCCATGCACCAGCACGACGGTGGGCTTGGCGGCGTCGGGTTGCGCGGCGGCGGTGCCAGGAAGGGCGGTCAGCGCCAATGCAGCAGTGATGGTGGCGGCCAAGAGCGATTTGATATTGAGCATGATCATTCCTTTTCATTTAGAGGTAGGGGGCGCTCATGTGCGGCCCTGGGCGGCACATGAGCGGAGCGATGTGTTTACTGGCCCAGGAAGTCCAACAGATCCTGGTTGAGGCGATCCTTGTGGGTGTCGGTCAGGCCGTGCGGCGCGCCTGGATAGACGATCAACTTGGCGTTCTGCACTAGCTTGGCGGCAGCATGGGCGGAGGCATCAATCGGGACGATCTGGTCGTCGTCGCCGTGCACGATCAGTGTCGGCACGTCGAACGTGGCCAGGTCGGCGCGCAAGTCCGTCGCCGAGAACGCTGCAATGCAGTCATAGGTGTTTTTGTGGCCCGCTTGCATGCCCTGCACCCAGAACGAATCGACCAGCCCTTGGGAGACTTTCGCCCCGTCGCGGTTGAAGCCGAAGAACGGGCCAGAGGCGATGTCGCGATACAGCTGCGAGCGGTTGTCCAGTGAGGCTTGGCGCAGGCCGTCGAACACCTCGATCGGCAGGCCGCCTGGGTAGTCTTCGGTCTTGAGCATCATCGGTGGCACGGCGCTGATCAGGGCGGCCTTCTTCACCCGACCGGTGCCATGGCGGCCGATGTAGCGGGTGATTTCTCCACCACCGGTTGAGAAACCCACCAGGGTGACGTCGTTCAAGTCCAGGGTGTTGATCACCGCGGCCAGGTCATCGGCATAGTGGTCCATGTCGTTACCCTCCCACGGCTGGCTGGAGCGACCGTGGCCGCGGCGGTCGTGGGCGATGACCCGATAGCCCTTGTCGGCCAGGAACAACATCTGAGATTCCCAGCTATCCGAATTCAGCGGCCAGCCATGGCTGAAGGTGACGACTTGCCCGTCTTTCGGGCCCCAGTCCTTGTAGTAGAGCTGTACGCCGTCCTGGGTGGTGATATAGCTGCCAGTTTGGGTGGGGATGCTGGTGCTCATTCTTTTGCTTCCTTGTTTTAGGCAGTCAGGATGACCGCTTCTGAGAGATGTATTGACGAGATAAGTCGTGCCGAGAAGGCTGCTTCGTTCGCTGCGGATCGCGCTCTGTCAGGAGGCGACGGCCGCCCGGCGCATCGACGCTTGCCTGGCTTGGCTGCGTTTGTTGGCCATGGCCAGCTTGCCCACCAGTCGGATCGCCACGGCGGCGCAGGTGAGGCCGAAAGGCAGCACGTACCAGTCACTCATCGGGATGCGTTTGAAGTTGGAGAAGGCGAATACAGCGGCGATGACCCACATGCCGGTGACATGCAATGCCTTCCAGGCCTTGGGGCCCAGCAGTCGGGCGGTCCCTTTGAATGAGGTCAGGGCCATCAGCAGGATGAAGGCGTAGGCGGTCCCGCCTGGGATGTTGTTGGCCACGGTGCGGGCCGGCCAGAACTCGGTGTTGAGCTGCCCATAGGCGTAGATCAGCACGGCATGCACCAGGTGGGAAAAGGCAAAGGCGAGGCCGATGAAGCGCCTCTCGCGGACCAGTGCCTTGGCGAGCAGTGAAGGCACCAGTACGGCGAAGGCCGACGCGGTGAACGCGATCAGAAACAGGGCGAAGGAGGATCGGGCGGTGGCTCGGATGGCGCTGCGCAGGCCCTCGACAAGCTCGGGTTGTGCCGCGACAGCTGCGACGCTCATCGCCAACACCAGGACGGCGATCAGGCCGAACAGCTGCCAGCCCTGGGGGCGGTAGGATGGGGTATGCATGGCAAGATCTCCTGTAGTCAGCGCTCGCCATTCGGGGATCCGATGGCGATTCGATGGGGAGAATTCTTGCAAGGGGATGTATACCGGCTATGTTCGAGAACCGGCGTTTATGCGTTTTTTTGAGTCTGCGAAGGCGCTGGATACAGTGGCTTACAAATGCAGGCCATGAATCCGAACGGTAGCGGCTGCACTTGACGTGCAGCCAGCACAGCCTATTGGTCGAGGCCGAAGGTGAGGGTCACGCTAAGACCGCCGCCGTCGCGGTTGCGCAGGCCCAGTGACCCACCGATCGCAACGGCCAGCTGCTGAGCGATGGCAAGGCCCAGGCCGGTGCCGCCGGTGCTGCGGTTGCGTGAGCTTTCCACCCGATAGAACGGCTTGACCACCTCGGCCAGGACCTCCTCGGGAATGCCCGGGCCTCGGTCGAGCACACTGATCGAAACGCCCGTGCTCGCGTCGCCGCTGATCTCCACTTCGGCGGTGCCGGCGTACTTCAGGGCGTTATCCACCAGATTCACCAGGATTCGGCGCAGGGCATGGGGCCGTGTCTCGATGACCGCGCCGTTCGTGCCGCGCAGGCTGACCTCCCGGCCGGTGTCCTGGTAGTCGCACACCAGGCTGTCGAGAAAGGAGTCCAGGCTGATGCGACAACTGGCCTCGGTCGCCCCATGGACGCTGCGCGCATAAGCCACGCCTTCGCGCACCAGGTGCTCGATTTCGTTCAGGTCGTTGCCCAGTTTGTCTTTCTCCAGCGAGTCGTCCATGAACTCGGCACGCAGCTTCATGCGTGTGATGGGCGTCTGCAAGTCATGGGAAATGGCCGCCAGCAATTGCATGCGTTCTTTCAGGTACGCGGCGATGCGCGCCTGCATGCTGTTGAAGGCCCGGGCGGCGTACGCCACTTCACGCGGGCCGCTTTCATCCAACTGCACGGGGTGTGCGTTCGGGTCGAGGTTCTCGACCGCCTCAGCCAGGCGGCTAAGGGGGCGTATGGCGATGCGCACGGCCAGCCAGGTGCAGCCGATCATCAACACCAACTGACCGAGCAAGGCAAAGGGCAGCCAGGGCGACAACGGCCTGACCGAGGGGCGCACATCGATGGTGACCGGACTGCCGTCTGCCAGTCGTACCTGGGCCTGGAAATGCTGGTGAGGACCCGGGATCTCGACAAAGGTCAGGTCATAGTTGCGCCCCAGCGCGACTTGAAGTGATTGCGCCGCCGTCGCCGCGAGATCGTTCGAGGCGAGTGGAATGCCAGGATCGTGTTCGCGCAGCAAATAGTCATAGTTGCGACGCTGCAGGCGTTTGGTCCACGCCGGGCGCTCAGCGGCCGGCAGACGGTCGAGAATGGCGATGGAGGTCGCCGTGTCGTGCTCGAAGTTGCCCAACATGGCGATCTTGGTACTTTGGTAGCGTTCGTAGTATTGGGCTGCGAACGTCAGAGACTGGGCGAGGATCAGACCGACAAGGAACACCAGCCACAGCCGCGAGGCCAACGTGCGAGGCCATTGCAGGGCGAGTTTCATGCTTGCTCCCCGAGCATTTCGACCGCGAAGGTAAAGACGTAGCCTTCATTGCGTACCGTCTTCAAGTAGACCGGTTCGCGCGCGTCATCCAGCAAGCGCTGACGCACGCGGCTGACCAGCAGGTCAATGGAACGGTCGAAGATGTCCGCGTCACGGCCCTGGGTCAGGTTGAGCAACTGGTCGCGACTCAATACCCGCTGAGGATGATCGAGAAATACCCGCAGCAGCCGGTACTCGGCGCCGCTCAGCGAGACGAGCGTGTCGTCTTCATCGAGCAGATGGCGGGCGGTAGTGTCGAGGCGCCACCGACCAAACTTGAGCATGCGGCCACTTTCGCTGACAACAAAGTTGGGCGGCAGCATGCGGGTACGCCGCAGCACGGCGTTGATGCGCGCGAGCAGCTCCCGGGCGGCGAAGGGTTTGGCCAGGTAGTCGTCGGCGCCCATTTCCAGGCCAATGATGCGATCGGTTTCGTCGGTGCGAGCCGTCAACATCAGCACGGGTGTCGCCTTATGCTTCCCGGCACGCAGTTCGCGACACAGCAGCAGGCCGTCATCCCCCGGCATCATGATGTCGAGCACGATCAGGTCCACCTGGCTGGTTTCGAGAAAGGCCCGCATCTGGCGGCCATCCGCGACCACGGTGGTGCGCAAGCCATTCTTCTTCAGGTAGTTGCCAACCAGCTCCCTGATCTCCCGATCATCATCCACGATCAATACGTGATCGACATGTTCCATGCCCTGCTCTCCGAAATGCGCGCATCTCTGCGCAGTGTGGCGATGCTCTGTGGCCGCTTGGCAGGGCACCGCCGTTCCGCTTATCCAGCCTGGGACCAAGCCAGAGCCAAGCAAAAAATAGTGGCGATTGTATCGCTCTGTATCGCAATTCACCTCAGATACGTAACCCATCCAACCGAGGCGTTTCGCGACACAGCCGAGATACCTCACGGGCCTTTAATGAGCGCCATCGAGACAACGCGAATCGCCTCGATGACGCCATCGAACTCATTGAAGGGAAACGACCATGAACCTGAAAAGCATCGCTACTGCTTGCCTGATCACTGCTCTAGGCGCCGGCGCATTACCTGCCATGGCTCAGGACAAAGCCGCCAGCGAAACCTACGCCTACGGCACCCACCTGGACATCGATAAAGTGATTTCGCTGACTGAAGACAGTGGCCAGGCCTGCGGCTTGGTGAATGCGCAGATCACTTACCTCGATTCGATGGGTGAACAGCGGGCCCTGACGTATCTCAAGCATGCGGCTAGTTGCAACAATGAAGGGGGTTGAGGTGGGGCTCAGGGGTGGCGGGTTGCCGGTAGGTCGCCTTGGCCTTGGTAGGCCTTGCCCAGCAGTTTCCAGGCGGCTGAATACTTGGGGTCGAAGTCGACGCAGCGTTGGAAGTGTTCGACAGCGCGGGGGAATTCGCCGGGGTCCAGGTAGCCCTTGCCCAGGCCGAAGCATAGCAGGGTGTTATCCATGCCTTGGCGAGCATTTTCCCAGGGAATCGAGCATTTTAAAAACTCCTCATGACTAAGATCATTCCCACTCTCTGCGTGGGAATGCAGCCCGGGACGCTCCGCGTCCCCAAGAGCCGAACGCGGAGCGTCCGTAGAGCCGTTA
>NZ_JBAMDJ010000030.1:0-89631 GCF_036961705.1 Pseudomonas sp. 3JA | reverse complement strand
AAGAGAGGGCTGCTTCGCAGCCCAGCGGGAGCAAGCTCCCTCGCCACAGGATTGGTGTATGACTCAGCTTTCGTGCCTGACTCAAGTTATGCGCCTGGCCCTAGCCTCGGGCAGAGCTACTCCACCAACCGCCCCAGCCGCTGCTTGAGCATGCGGTTTTCGCTGCGCAGTTGTTGCACTTCCTCCAGCAGGTCCAGCGCCAGGGCGACGCCTTCCCATTCCAGCTCCAGCTCGCGGCGCAACTTGGCCGCGCGGCGGGCCAGGACCAGTTCGTAGTCAGTGAAACGCCAATCCGCCGGAGCCGCGCCATGGGGTTCGAGGATGCCGTGGGCGACGATTTCGATGACGTGGACATCCTGCAACGCGGCGGCCTCGCAGAACTCCGTCAGGGTCAGTTCAATGATCGGGTTGTTCATGGTCTGCTTCTCCCAATGCGTAACTGTCGAGTCTAGCCGTGACTGTGGCGAGGGAGCTTGCTCCCGCTCGGCTGCGTAGCAGTCGTAAAGACCTGCCAACTGTTTTTCCTGGCTCTGCGCGTCCAATGGTTTTGGGGCTGCTTCGCAGCCCAGCGGGAGCAAGCTCCCTCGCCACGGGTTTTGTGTTCAGCGGGTCATCAACCACAGGTCAGAAATTCTCCCGCGGATCGAACGCGGCTTTCTTCGCCAATTCTGCCCACAGTGCCTTGACCGCCTCATCGTTGGCCTTGGGCATCACGGCCTTGAGCTGCACGAACAGGTAGCCGCGCTCGCCGGCCTTGTTGCGCAGGCCATGGCCCTTGGCGCGCATGCGCTGGCCGTTCTGGCTGCCGGCCGGGACCTTGAGGTTGATCTTGCCGGTGAGGGTCGGCACCGCCACTTCGGTGCCCAGGGCCAATTCCCACGGGGCCAGCGGCAAGGTGATGATCAGGTCCTGGCCTTCGACGTCGAACTTGGGGTGCGGCGCGAAGCGAATGGTCAGGTACAGGTCACCATTGGCACCGCCACCGATACCCGGCGCGCCCTGGCCCTTGAGGCGGATGCGTTCGCCGTCCGTCACACCGGCCGGGATCTTCACGTTCAGGCTTTTGCTGGTGTTGCTCACATGCTGGCCGGCTGCGTTGTACTGCGGCACCTGGAAGCTGACTTTCTTCGACTCGCTCGACAGGGTCTCTTCCAGGAAGATCGGTAATTCCATTTCCACGTCTTGCCCTCGACGGCCGGCGCTGCGACCTGACTGCCCACCACCGAAACCCGACCCGCGATTGCCGAAGATCGAACTGAAGAAGTCCGAGAAGTCGCCGGTGTCCTGGCCACCGCCAAAACCGCCACGACTTTGCCAACCCGGCGGGCCCTGGAACGGCTGGCCGTGCTGGCCATAACGGCGCAGGTCGTCGTATTCGGCGCGCTTGTCGGCGCTTTTCAGCGCTTCATAGGCTTCGGAGACGTCCTTGAACTTGGTCTCGGCGTCTTTTTCCTTACTGACATCCGGGTGGTACTTGCGCGCCAATTTGCGATAGGCGGCCTTGATCGTGGCGTCGTCGGCCGTCGGCTCCACACCCAGAATCTTGTAATAGTCTTTGAAGTCCATTGAAGGATCACCATCCGTTATCGAATCGCACCACCACCCGCAGCATGCTCGTGATACAAGTCCTGGGGTTTGACCGATCTCAAGGTTTGTGACCGGGCGGTGCAGCAGAAGTTTATCGGCAGTCGGTGGCGGTTCTTGTGCCCGCCCTGTGGCTGCCAGGCTCATGCCAGCAAGTTTGGGGGTGTCGGGGCGTCTTTCAAGGCCAACGATTGCGAATTAGCAGATAACCGGCCTTCGAATCCGCGCCACACTGACATACACTGCGCGGCCGTTTTTTCAACTGGAACCCGAAAGACATGAAAAACGCATCCCCGGCCCGTGCCTGCGGCATCGACTTTGGCACGTCCAACTCCACTGTCGGCTGGCTGCGCCCCGGCATGGAAACGTTGATCGCGCTGGAGGACGACAAGATCACCCTGCCTTCGGTGGTCTTTTTCAATCTCGAGGAGCGCCGCCCGGTGTATGGCCGCCTGGCCCTGCACGAATACCTGGAAGGCTACGAAGGCCGGCTGATGCGCTCGCTCAAGAGCCTGCTGGGCTCCAAGCTGATCAAGCACGACACCAGCGTGTTGGGCACGGCCATGCCGTTCAAGGATCTGCTGGGGCTGTTCATCGGCCAGTTGAAGAAACGCGCCGAGGCCACCGCCGGTCGGGAGTTCGAAGAAGTGGTGCTGGGTCGCCCGGTGTTTTTCGTCGACGACGATGAAATGGCCGACCAGGAAGCGGAAAACACCCTGGTGGACGTCGCCCGCGCCATCGGCTTCAAGGAGGTTTCGTTCCAGTACGAGCCTATCGCGGCGGCATTCGACTATGAATCGACCATCGAGAAAGAAGAGCTGGTGCTGATCGTCGACATCGGCGGCGGTACCTCGGACTTCTCCCTGGTGCGCCTGTCCCCCGAGCGCCGCACCCACGACAACCGCCACGCCGACATTCTCGCCACCGGTGGCGTGCACATCGGCGGGACCGATTTCGACAAGCAACTTTCGCTAGCCGGCCTGATGCCGCTGTTCGGCTACGGCAGCCGCATGAAGAGTGGCGCCTACATGCCCACCAGTCACCACATGAACCTGGCGACCTGGCACACCATCAACGCGGTGTACTCGCAAAAATCCACCCTCGCCCTGGGCAGCATGCGCTACGACATCGAAGACACCGGCGGCATCGACCGGTTGTTCAAACTGATCGAACAGCGCGCCGGGCACTGGCTGGCGATGGAAGTGGAAGAAACCAAGATCGAGCTGACCCACGCCGACCAGCGCCATGTACCGCTGGACCGGATCGAGCCAGGCCTGAGCGTGGACCTGAGCAGGGCCTTGTTCGAGTCGGCCATCGACGGCTTGCTGGAGCGAGTGCGCGGCAGCGTCACCCAGTTGCTGGGCGATGCCAACGTGCGGGTCGATCAGGTGGACACGGTGTTCTTCACCGGCGGTTCCAGCGGCATCCCGGCGCTGCGCAACAGCGTCTCGGCGATGCTGCCCCAGGCGCGGCATGTGGAAGGCAATATCTTCGGCAGCATTGGCAGCGGGTTGGCGATCGAGGCGATGAAGCGTTACGGCACCCAGGTCTGATCCAAGTTCTGCGGAGCGTCCATCGCGAGCAGGCTCGCGATGGCGTCAGAACAAGCGACGCCTATCAGATCAAACCATCCCCACCTGCTTCAACTCACTCTTCAGATAGGCATAATAAATCGGCCCCGCCACCACCCCCGGCAGGCCGAACGCGGCTTCGAACACCAGCATCGCCATGAGCAACTCCCAGGACTTGGCGCTGATCTGCCCGCCGACAATGCGGGCGTTGAGGAAGTACTCGAGCTTGTGGATCACGATCAGGTAACCCAGCGCCGCCACCGCCACCCAGATCGACAGCGACAGGCCGACAATGGTGATCAGGGTGTTGGACATCAGGTTGCCGATGACCGGCAGCAGCCCGAGCAGGAAGGTCATCACGATCAGGGTCTTGGTCAGCGGTAGCTTGATGCCGAACAACGGCAGCACCACCGCCAGGAAAATCCCGGTGAAGAAGGTGTTGAGCAGGGAAATCTTGATCTGGGCGAAGACGATGTTGCGAAACGCCTTGACCAGCAGGTTCAGGCGATCGAACAGCGCTGCGGCCAGAGGCTTGCGCTTGGTCAGGTCGGGGATGCGCTGCAGGGCAACGATGGCGCCCAGCACCATGCCGATCAGCAGCGTCACGAACATGTGGGCTGCGTCCTTGCCCACCAGTTGCAGGTCGCTCAGGTGCTTGCTCACCCAGTCACCGATCGCTACCCGGAACTCGGCGGCGCTGGCCGGCAGGTAAGCGTCGATGAACGGCGGTAATTGCCCACGGGCACGGTCGACCACGGTCATGAACTTGTCCAGGGACGCGCCCGGGTTTTCCGCTTCATGCAACAGGAAACTGAAAGCGCCGGCGAAGATCAACGTCAGCACACTGACCACCAGCGTGCCCAGCAACGCCACCGCCAACCAGCGAGCACGGCGGCCTTCGATCAGCCGCTGCAACTGCGGGGTGAGCATGTTGACCAGTTCGAACACCAGCAGCCCGGCCAGCAGACTCGGCAACAGGCGCAGCGGCAGCACCAGCAACAGCCCACCAAAAATGATCACCCAACTGATCACCAACAACACATGACGCTGAGAAAACGTTGGCATACAGCCTCAGGACAAAACGGCGTGAAAGGATCGGCAGTCTGCCAGCCTTCCACTAGCAGCACTAGGGATTGTATCGGCCAACCTTCGTCGCAGTTCAGGGTTTTTTGCGGTGGATGTGCCGGCCCCATCGCGAGCAAGCTCGCTCCCACCCTGGACCGGGCAACACAGCCCCACCGTGGGAGCGCGCTTGCTCGCGATGGGGCTCATGGGTTCAACGCTTATTTTTTCTTCAGGCACTCACTCATGAACGCCTTGCGGGCATCGCCCTTCAATGCCTGGGTGGTGGCCGTGGCATTGCAGGTTTTCATGCGTTCCTGCGGGGTGCTCGGTGCAGCCTTGAGGCAGGTGCTCATGAACGCCTTGCGCTCGTCACCCTTGAGCGCCTTGGCGGTGGCATCGGCGTTGCAGGTGGTCATCTTGGTCTGCTGCGCCGTCTCGGCGAAGCCCTGGGAACACAGTAGCAAACCGATCATCAACAGAGGGACACGCAGCATCTTCATGGTGGTTCTCCTGGCTGCCGCACGAGGGTACGGCGATGAGGTGCAGTGTAGACAACGCCTGTTACACCTTCATCAGGTTGACCCTCAGGGCCTGATCTAGCGCTTGCTCGCGGTGAACGATAACGCGGTCCGACGGGCTACACCCCGGCAGCCTTCAACCGCTCGGCATGCTCGACAAACAACCGGATCGGCTCGGCCCCCTTGCCCACCAACCCCAGCGATTGGTTGACGATATCGAAATGGTCCAGCGGATAGTCATCGCCGATGACCGTGCCCAGGTGCGAGCTGTAGCGTCCGACCATGCCATCGCATTGCCCCGCTTCTCTGACAAAGGTGCGGGCGAATAAACGGCAAGTGCGGTTGGTGCCGTCGAACAGATTGCGCCCTCTATCGGTCTTGCCTGGCTGCAAGGTGCCGGACCACGAGTAGTAACGCACGCCATTGACCTCTTCCGGTCCATTCCCGCCCCAGGTTTGCGGCAAGCCCTGTGGATAACGTTGGTTGAACAGCGCCACCCCGGCGGTGGTCAGGGAAGCATGGGACGCCTGAATATCCACCGGTAGCTTCGGCCCGCGATAGCCGGTTTCCAGCAGGCTCATCAGGGCGTTGATCAGGCGCAGCACGGCACTGAGCACGCGCCCCTTGGCACTGTCGGCGGGGTAGTGGGCTTGCAGGTAATCCGCCAGTTCGGAGCCGTGGTTGGTGCCGGCCACCGACGTGACCGACGCCACCAGGTCCGGCCGTTTGGCCGCCGCATAGCGGGCGGTAAGGCTGCCCTGGCTGTGGCCGATCAGGTTGACTTTCTGCGCACCGGTTTGCCGCAGGATCTCCTCGATCCGCGCCAGCAATTGCTCGCCGCGCACCTCGGAAGAATGCAGCGGCGAAACCTTCACCGCCACGACCACTGCCCCGCCGCGACGCAGCGCCGAGACGATCCCATACCAGTACGAATACAACACCAGGCGTATGAACCCGAGCATGCCCGGGACCAGTACCAGCGGATAACGAGTGGCGCAGCGTTGCGACATGGCGACATCCTTGTGATCAAGAGGGGTCAGCATCGGTACTGATGATGACCAGTCTATGACACCCAGATGAATCCGTGGCGAGGGAGCTTGCTCCCGTTAGGCTACGCAGCAGCGCTTTTCAAAAAGTCCGCGCCAAGGCCAGCAAACGCTCCTCGGCCTCGGCGCAGGACAACGCAAAGCTGCGCTCGGCCGACTCCTCGCCTTCTGCCGCCACCACCGTCACATCGGTAATGCCGATAAACCCCAGGACGGTGCGCAACAGCGTGTCGGCGTGGTTCATGCTCTCCAACGGGCCGCCAGGCCCGAAACCGAAATCGCCGCGACTGGTCACGATCAGCGCTTTCTTGCCCAGCAACAGCGGCTCGTAGTGCGACACGCCATTATCCAGGCTGTGGTTGAACGTCAGCCCGATGCGCACGATCTGGTCGATCCAGGCCTTCACGCCGCCGGGCACGCTGAAGTTGTGCATGGGCGCGGAGATCACCAGTCGGTCATGGGCTTGCAACTCCTCGACCAAGGCATCGCTCAGGGCCAGGTCCGCTTGCATGATCAACGGACGGGCCTGGGGCTCGGGGTAGAACGCCGCGGCGATGAACGCTTCGTTGACCGGCGCAATCACCGTCCGTCCAACTTCTCGACGGGTCAATTGCGATTGTGGATGGGCGGCCTGCCACGCCGAAACAAAGACCTCGGCCAAGCGCCGGGAATGAGAGCGCTCGCCACGGGGACTGCCATGCACCACAAGAATATTACTCATCTGAATCTCCTTTTATGCGGCTACAATCAACACTGCTTATGCCTTGCAGCTTGAGGCTCGTTGCCGCTGACAGACAAATGAGCGTTAGTTCATCTGGATGAATTAGTTTCATCCATCGTATTTCAGGAGAATCAGGATGTTCGCCAACCTGCCGCTCAACGCCCTGCGCGCCTTCGAGGCTGCCGCGCGGCTGCTCAGTTTCAAGGCGGCTGCGGCGGAGCTGTCGGTGACGCCTACGGCGGTCTCCCATCAGATTCGATCCCTGGAGAGCTGGCTGGGGCTGGCGCTGTTCGAACGCCTGCCACGCCAGGTACGCCTCACCGACGGCGGGCAACGCTTGTTCCACAGCCTGCACGGGGCGTTGCTGGAAGTGGCCCAAAGCGTCGACACCCTGCGCCCGCAACGCAGCACCAGCCACCTGACACTGTCCACCACCGCAGCGTTTGCCGCCCTGTGGCTGGTGCCTCGCCTGGGGCGTTTTTATGCGCGTCACCCGAACATCAACGTGCGCCTGGACACCCACTGCGAAGTGATCGACCTGCACCAGGACGCCAGCGTCGACCTGGTGGTGCGCTACAGCTTGGACGCCTACCCGAACCTGTACGGCATGTGCCTGTTCGATGAAAGCTTCGGGGTCTATGGCTCGCCTGAACAGGTGGCCCTGGCGGCACGGCAGGTGCCGACGCTGATCAGCGTGCATTGGCACAATTCCAAGCTGTACGCCCACGGTTGGGATGCCTGGTGCGCCCAGGCCGGGGAAACCTGGCTTACCCGGCAGCCGTGCATGCGCGCGTACGACGAGGAGCATTACGCCTTGCAAGCGGCGATCGCCGGGCAGGGCCTGGTGCTGGCGAGCAATATCCTGGCTTCCGAAAGCATCGCCAGTGGCTTGCTGGTGGGTTATCGCCCGGACGTCCAGGTCAATGGTGCTGGCTACAGCGCCCTGTGCGTCCCGGGCCGCGAACGCCATCCCCCGGTGCGGGCGTTCTTCCAGTGGCTAGGGGAGGAAGCACGGCTGTCCGGCTATGCGCTGAAAAACTCGGTAAAACTTTTTCAGGACCGTGTCACTCAGACTTAGAGTGATCGCGCCATCAGAGCGTGACGCTCCCACCGGATCAGCCTCCAGGAGAACGAGATGAGCGACATGCACTTATCCGATGTAACGACCCTGCGCGAACGTGCACGGCAGAACGTGCAGAACGGCGCAGTGACCGAAGGTTACGGCGCCGATCGGCAGGAAGTTGTCCGCCTGCTCAACGAAGCGCTGGCCACCGAACTGGTGTGCGTGCTGCGCTATAAGCGCCACTACTTCATGGCCACCGGCCTCAAGGCCAGCGTGGCGGCCAGTGAATTCCTCGAGCACGCGAACCAGGAAGCCGAACACGCCGACAAACTCGCCGAGCGAATCGTGCAGTTGGGCGGCGAGCCGGAGTTCAACCCCGACCTGTTGACCCGCAATTCCCACGCCCAGTACGTGGCGGGCAACACCCTCAAGGAAATGGTGTACGAGGACCTGGTGGCGGAACGGATCGCCATCGACAGCTATCGGGAAATCATCCAGTACATCGGCGAAAAAGACCCGACCACCCGGCGCATCTTCGAAGACATCCTGGCCCAGGAAGAAGAGCATGCCGATGACATGGCCGATATCCTGGCCGACCTCTGATACTGATACCGCTATCGCGAGCAAGCTCGCTCCCACAGGGAGATGCGATTCCATGTGGGAGCGAGCTTGCTCGCGATGAGGCCCGTCGCCTCACCGCAAGCCTGGCTTATCGGGTGGGCTTGACCGTCACCGGCGCCTTGCCCGCCTTCATCTGCTCCAGCAGCGGCGCGCACTGGTTCGGCTCACCGCCGCTGGGCGCTACCAGCGCGAGCAAGCCGGCGGCCGGTGCAGCGATCACACCCAACGCCACCATCCCGGCGCCGCGCAGCATCAGCGGCACCGCCTTGACCCCGGCGGCGGGCTTGGCGAACGGACCCCGGACGTACAACGGCGAGCGCAGGGAAATCAGGCGCCAGCCCTTGGACTCGGGGGTGATGGTCAGGTCCAACTGTTCATTCGCCATGTTCGCCGTGCCGTCGATGTAGATGATCGCGTTCTCGGTGTCGAACACGAACAGACGCGTGGTTGCCAGGCCCGTCTTGATGTCGAAGTCCGCCGCTGCGCAGTTGATCTTCACTTCCTTGTCGCCAAAGATTTTCCCCACCACGTAGTTGCCGACGTTCAGCCCCGCCAGCTCCATCAGCTCACGACTGATGGCGCCATCGTTGATAAGCATTTTCAGCGTGCCATTGGAAGTGCCCAGCAACGCCGCCACCGAATTGCCGCGCCCGGTGATATCGGCATCGCCGTTCAATTCGCCGAAACTGGTTTTCATCGGCTCAAAACCCGGGAACAGCTGCTTGAGTTTGAAGCCGCGCGCCGTCAACTTCGCCTGGCCTTCAAGGGGCTGGGCATGGCCATTGAGGCGGATCTGCGCATCGAGGCGACCACCGGCCACACCGAAGCGCAGGGGCTCGAGGCTCAACTGCCCATCGTTGAGCACCAGATGGGTATACAGGTCGGTGAATGGCAACTGCTCGCTATGGACAATGCGCTTGCCGGTGAACTCCACATCGGCGTCCATCACGTTCCAACGCTCGGTGCGAAACTCTTCCACGGGCAAGATCTTGTCGGCTGGCTGCTTGCTGGCACCGCCACGGGCCTTTTGCTCGGTATTGGAGTCCGCACCGATCAGCGGCGCCAGGTCGCTGAACAGCAATTGGTTGGAGACCAGCGCGCCACTGAGTTTCGGCCGGGGCTGACTGGCGACATAAGCCAGGTCGCCATGGATATCGCTGTCGCCGATCTTGCCGTTGAACGCCTCATAGCGAAACAGCGCCCCACCCGGCTCATGCAGCTTGGCGATCAAGTGGCCATCAGTGGCATAGGGCGGCGAATCCGGCAGGGTCACGCCGGTCAGCGGGTAGAGATGAGCCAGGCTGTTGCCGGCCAGTTTCAGGCGCAAGTCCAGGGCCCCGAGATTCATCGGGTCGGTGAAGGTGCCGGCCAGTTCGACGCGGGTCTCGGCAATCTTCGCCTGGGCCTGGAGCGGAAAGGGTCGTGAGGCATCCTGCAGTGCCAGCAAACCACCGACCTTGCCGGAGCCGGCCAGGTTTTGCCCGTGATACTGCCCGTTGACCTTGAAGGCGAACGCGTAGTCCTGCGGTGTCGCGCCTTGGTCCTGAGCCTTTTTGGCGGCCTTGTCACCGACGATATCGCTGAACGGGATGGGTTTGCCCAACGGGTCGATCAACAGGTCGAGCCGGGTCTTGAGCGTCTGGTCGTCAAGGGTGACGTGGCCCTTGTCGAAGCCGATGGCGCCGATGTCCACCACCCAGCTGGACGGCTCGGCGTCCGGGTCTTTCGGATCGAATTGGAAGGTCCAGTTGGCGCGTCCGTCAGCCAGACGCTGCAGGTTGGCATTGGGCTCCGTCAGGTCGATGCGCGGTATCGCCACCCGCCGAGCCAGCAAGGCCAAGGGGGACACGCGCAACTCGACACGCTTGAGTGTGACCATTTGCGGGGTTTTCGACCAGTCAGGGTTGCCCAGGCTCAAATCCTCGGCCACCACATGGGGCCAGGGCAGCCAAGCACGCCAGCCCCCTTCCTCTGGCTCACGCTGCCAGGCTACCGCCAGATTGCCGTTGATGGCGAAGGGACGATGCAACTCCTCGGAAACCTTGGCATTGAGCGTGGGCTTGATGCGGTTCCAGTCGAAGAAGGCGATGACCAGGACCAGCACGGCCAGCAGGACAACAAGGCTGGCAAAGCTCCAGGCGAGGATTTTCGAGGTGCGCGTCATGCACAAGGCTCCTGATGACAAGTCAGCGTCCGCAACCGCGCCGCCGCTGGGAACACGACCTTGCAGTCGGTTCGTTATGAAGGGTTGGACTGGTAAAGCGGCCCACAGGTGCCGATGAACGGCACAAAAAAATGCAACATTCCTGACCGATCAGCCAACAAACTGTTACCGCCCTCGCACATTTACGAGGCAGTAGTGGGTACAAAATACCCACCTCGGTGCAAAACGGCACCTCGGAAACGCCCGTTCTAGAGCCTTCGCGCCGAACAATCAATTCCGTTGATTATTACCATTGTCTTTATGAACTTTTATATCGACTTATCGAGAGTAGCATTGCCCTCGTACCTACTTTATCGCCCTCCCAAGGAGCAACGACCATGAAACGCCAATTACTGATGAGCCTGTCCCTTTCACTGCTGGCCTCCACTGCCTTCGCACTGCCAGCTTCCGAACAAGCCACGCCACAGGTCAAGGACAGCCACTCTGTCTACAGCCAGACGGTTGCCGAAGGTGGCCGTGATCGCCTGGAACAAAAAGGTCTGGTTGAAGACGGCTCTTCCCGTACCAAGCTGGGTGAGACCCTCGCCGAAGACGGCTCTTCCCGTACCAAGCTGGGCGAAACCCTCGCCGAAGACGGCTCTTCCCGTACCAAGCTGGGCGAAACCCTTGCCGAAGACGGCTCTTCCCGCACCAAGCTGGGCGAAACCCTCGCCGAAGACGGCTCTTCCCGCACCAAACTGGGTGAGACCCTCGCCGAAGGCGGTGGTGACCGCGTGATCAAACGCAACGGCACAGTGAGCTGAGCCCATGGTGGCCCAGAAAAAAGCCCGATTCCTGCAATCGGGCTTTTGACTTTTCAAACCCCTCGTTTTCCCCGCCCGATCCCCCTCTACCGTTCGACGTCGACAAAGCCGATTTGCTAGAGTGCGTCGCTCCCGTGAATCAGAAGCCAGCCTTGCGATGCTGCCCCGCGCCGAACAGAAACAACAGACCCGAATTGCCCTGATGGACGCAGCCCGCCGTTTGATGGAGTGTGGCCGGGGGTTCGGCAGCCTGAGCCTGCGGGAAGTCGCCCGGACAGCAGGCATCGTGCCCACCGGGTTCTACCGGCACTTCGAGGATATGGACCAACTGGGCCTGGTACTGGTCAGCGAAGTCGGCCAGACCTTCCGCGCAACCATCCGCCTGGTACGCCACAACGAATTCGTCATGGGCGGCATTATCGACGCGTCAGTGCGGATCTTTCTCGATGTGGTGCAGGCCAACCGATCGCAGTTCCTGTTCCTGGCCCGCGAGCAATACGGCGGTTCCCTGCCGGTGCGCCAGGCCATCGCCCAACTGCGCGAAGACATCAGCTCGGACCTGGCAGCCGACCTGGCCTTGATGCCCAAGCTGCAGCACCTGGACCTGGCCGCCCTGGGCGTGATGGCTGACCTCATCGTCAAGAGCGTATTCGCCACCCTGCCGGACATCATCGACCCACCCGCCCAAGCCCTCCCCGAACATCTCACGCCCCAGGCGAAGATTACCCAGCAACTGCGGTTCATCTTCATTGGCCTCAAGCATTGGCAAGGGTTGGGCAGTACCGAATAACCCGATGTACCCACTGTGGGAGCTTGCTCGCGATAGCGGAGTCTCAGCCCCCTGATGGCTCACCTGACACACCGCCTCCCGAAGAACCGCTTGGGAGATGTGGCCATCTCTGTAGGAACTGCCGACCGCTGTGACCTTTCGGGGCTTTTCCCAACCTGACAAAAACCAACTCTTCATCGTGTCACCCCACATCGACACCGAAACCTTGCTCGCCAACGCCTCCGAAGACCTGCTGTCCATCAGCACCATCGCCGCCGACCTGGCTGACGACGTCGACGATTCACGCCGCTGCGTCGCCCTGGCGATCAGCCGGATGGCCGATGGGGTGCAGTTGTTGGTTGAGCGGGCGTTGGATCATCTGGAAACCAAGGAGATGGCGGCGCCTGGTGCCAAGGGATAGCGCTTTGTTTTGATGCAAGCTGAGCCGACGCCTTCGCGAGCAAGCCCGCTCCCACAGGTTCTTTTTGTGTCAGCCGCAAAATGGTGCGCGCCATCGCGTCACGCACCAACATGGCACGCAATCCGCCCCATCCTGAAACGCCATCCCAGCTATTTCCTACACCTCATTCGGTTGGCAAGCCCCTTGCTCTAAACACAGCACTGTTCATTGCTGGAAGCACTCCGATGCTGGTGATTCATCGCAGAATCGACACTCAACCGCGCTGGGACGCCGAGCTGCACCTGACCTTTGACGCCCGTAGCAAAAGCCGCCTGCGCTGTTTCAGTGCCGAGGGTGAAGACGTGGGGTTGTTCCTGGAACGAGGCCAACCGCCGCTGTACGACGGCGAATGCCTGCAAGCTGAAGACGGGCGCATCGTGCGCGTTTGTGCCCGCGCCGAACAATTGCTGCATGTCACCTGCGCCAACGCCTTCGAACTGACCCGCGCCGCCTACCATCTGGGCAATCGCCATGTCGCCCTGCAAGTGGGCGATGGCTGGTTGCGCCTGCTGGACGACTACGTGCTCAAGGCGATGCTCGAACAACTGGGCGCCCGCGCCGAATCCATCGAAGCCCCGTTCCAGCCGGAACACGGCGCCTATGGCGGCGGTCACCATCACTCCCGGCACGGCGACGAAGATTTCAACTACGCGCCGCGCCTGCATCAGTTCGGCGTGCGCACATGAACCCGGCCTGGGCGCTGCTGCGTCTGGCCAGCCCGCAACTGCCGATTGGTGGCTACAGCTATTCCCAGGGGCTGGAGATGGCGGTGGACAACGGCCAGGTGAAAAACCCTGACGACGCCCGTCGCTGGATCAGCGATCAACTGCTGCTGAACCTGGCGCGTTTCGAAGCGCCCTTGCTGCTGGCGCACTGCACCGCAGCCGCCGCTGACGATTGGGACGCGCTGCTGCAACGTTGCGAAGAACACCGCGCCAGCCGGGAAACCCGCGAGCTGTATCAGGAGAGCCGGCAGATGGGCTACTCGTTGCAGCAATTGCTCGCGGGCCTGCCGGAACTCGACCGCGCCGCGCGAGACTTTCTCGAACAGCGCAGCGAGCCGCACCTGGCCTTGTGCTGGGCCCTGGCCGCCCGCGCCTGGCAGATAGCCCCCCAGGACGCCCTCGCCGCCTGGCTGTGGAGCTGGCTGGAAAACCAACTGGCGGTGCTGATGAAAACCCTGCCCCTGGGCCAGCAAGCGGCCCAGCGCCTGACCAGCGAGCTGCTGCCGCTGCTGCAACAGGCCCAGCGCGACGCCTCGAACATCGACCCCGATCATTACGGCAGCGCCGCATTTGGCCTGTCCCTGGCGTGCATGGCCCATGAGCGCCAGTACAGCCGTCTGTTCCGTTCCTAGGAGACACTCATGAATACACAACCTCTGCGCGTCGGTATCGGCGGCCCGGTAGGTTCCGGCAAGACCGCCCTGACCCTGGCCCTGTGCCTGGCTCTACGTGAACGCTACAACCTGGCGGTGGTCACCAACGACATCTACACCCGCGAAGACGCCGACTTCCTGGTGCGCAACGAGGCCCTGGCGCCGGAGCGGATCATCGGCGTGGAAACCGGCGGTTGCCCGCACACGGCGATTCGCGAAGACGCGTCGATCAACCTGGAGGCGGTGGACCAGTTGAACCGGCGCTTCCCGGGCCTGGACCTGATCCTGGTTGAGTCGGGCGGCGACAACCTGTCGGCGACCTTCAGCCCGGAATTGTCGGACCTGACCATCTATGTGATCGACGTCTCGGCCGGTGACAAGCTGCCGCGCAAGGGCGGGCCGGGCATCTGCAAATCAGACCTGCTGGTGATCAATAAAATCGACCTGGCACCGCTGGTGGGTGCGTCCCTGGAAATGATGGACAGCGACACCCGGCGGATGCGCAACGGCAAGCCCTTCGTGTTCAGCAATCAGAAGACCGGCCAGGGCCTGGACGACATCATTGCCTTCATCGAGCGCCAGGGTCTGCTGACCGCCGCCTGATCTTTCCGACTGACCACAAGGAAGCTTATCCATGAACTTCAAACGCATCCTCGGTGCCCTTGCCCTGCTGCTGACCCCAGCCTTGGCCTTCGCCCATCCCGGCCATGGCGACAATGGCCTGATCGCCGGCCTCGGCCACCCCATCGGTGGGCTCGACCATTTGCTGGCGATGCTGGCGGTGGGCTTGTGGGCCGCGCAACAACAAGGTGCCGCGCGCTGGGCGCTGCCCTGCACTTTCGTCGGTACAATGCTGCTCGGTGGCCTGCTGGGCTTTGAAGGGCTGGATCTGCCAGCGCTGGAAAGCGGGATCGCCGCCTCGGTGCTCGCCCTGGGCCTGGCGGTGGCACTGGCGGTGCGTCCACCATTGAGCCTGGCAGTCGGTGCGACGGCACTGTTTGCGCTGTTCCATGGCGTGGCCCATGGCTTGGAACTGCCGGACATGTCGAGCCCGTGGGCCTATGCGGTGGGCTTTGTCGCAGCGACGGCGGCGTTGCATGGCGCCGGGTTTGCCCTGGTGCGGGTGTTGCCGCGAGCGGCGGCGCCGTTGGTTCGATTGGCTGGGGCGGCTTCGGCAGGAGCTGGGGTTTGGTTGTTGGCGGGTTGATTCTTTAGCGCCTGCCTGGCCGCTATCGCGAGCAAGCTCGCTCCCACAGCTTGATCGGGCCTCCACACTTTGATCGGTGTACACCGGCCCCTGTGGGAGCGAGCTTGCTCGCGATGACGGACTTACAAGCACCATCTCTCTGGAGTCGGTCACTCTGCTACCATGTCGCGCAATCGCCCCCAGCCGTGACGACCTCCGCCGATGCCTGATGCTTCCCGCCCCGCTCCCCAGCCTGAATTGACCGCCCTGTTCGCAACGGTGCGTCAGCATTTTCACGACGTGATCGTGCCGATGTGGCAAGGCCCGGGCTGGAATGCCGAACTGGCGTTGCCCTATGAATCCCTTGATGCCGAGCATGTGCCGCTGCCACCCCAGCGCTACCGCGCCATGGCCTGTGCGCGGCAGTTGTATGTGTTCGCCAATCTGATCGGCGAAGTGCCCCAGGCCGAGGAGCGGGCCAGTGCACTGTTCCGCTCGCTGCAGCGTCATTTCCACGATGCCGAGCATGGCGGCTGGTTCTACAGCATCGACCCGCAAGGCGCGCCGCTGGACACCGGCAAAGACCTCTACACCCACGCCTTTATCCTGTTCGCCTGCGCCCATTACTGGGGCAAGGTCCGCGAACCGCTGGTGGAGTCGGTACTCAACGCGAGCCTGGAGGTCATTGCCCGGCGCTTTGCCAGCGCAGACGGCCTCTACGAAGCCAGCCTAAAGCGCGACTGGTCAACGACCGGATCCGGCCCGTTGCAAAACCCCTTGATGCATCTGGCCGAAGCGTTCCTCGCGACCTTGTCGGTTCGCGAAGACGCCAACGTCCGCCAGGCGCTGCTGAGCCTTTGCGACGGGATGTCCAAGCATTTCATCGAGCCGCAGCAACGCGTGATGATGGAGAAGCCGCTCAGAGCTGTGGATAACTGGTTCGAACCGGGGCACCAGTTCGAATGGTATTTCCTGCTGGCTTCCTCACCCCTACTGCGTGACGGCAAGCTGCACGCGGCCCTGGAGCACAGCTTCGGCCATACCGAACAACGCGGCGTCGCCCCGGACTCCGGCGCTGTGTGTGCAACGCTGGCCTTGGGATCCCAGGCAGGCCCGCGCGATGCCACCCAACGCATCTGGGCCCAGGCGGAATACTTGCGGGCACTCACCTTGCGCCCGGGCAGCCAGGGGCTGCTGCTGCGTCAATTGCGCGCGCTGCAGCAGCATTTTCTGCATGCCAAGGGCTGGAACGAATGCCTGGACGCCGACGGCATCGTCAGCCGCCGGGACATGCCGTCCACTACGCCGTATCACCTGCTGACCTGCTATCGCGGGCTGGCCGACTACCTGGCATAACGCTGCTGTGGCTTCTGTGACTCCTGTGACTCCTGTAGCTTTTGTGGCGAGGGAGCTTGCTCCCGCTGGGCTGCGTAGCGGCCCCAAAAGCTGACGACTGCTTCGCAGCCGAACGGGAGCAAGCTCCCTCGCCACAGATGTCCACCCATCAAGCCTTGTTGCGCTCAATGGCAAACCCGGCCCAGGTCTGGCTCACCGGCATCAGCTCCAGGCTGTTGATGTTGATATGCGCTGGCGCATTGAGCACCCAGAAAATCGTATCGGCGATGTCCTGTGGCTGGATCGGCTCCGCGCCGGCGTAGGTCGCGTTGTAGCGCTCCTGGTCGCCACCGAAGCGCACCAGGGAGAACTCGCTCTCGCACAGGCCCGGCTCAATATTGCTCACCCGCACGCCCGTGCCTTGCAGGTCGCAACGCAGGTTCAGGGAGAACTGTTTGACGAACGCCTTGCTCGCGCCATACACATGGCTACCCGGGTACGGGTAGTTGCCGGCGATGGAGCCCAGGTTGACGATCCCGGCCCCACGACCGTGGGCGATCAGGCGCGGCAACAGCAGGCGAGTACTGTAGATCAGCCCTTTCACATTGGTGTCGACCATGGTGTCCCAGTCATCAAGGTCGCACTTGGGTGCAGGATCAACGCCCAGGGCCAGTCCGGCGTTGTTGATCAGCCCGCGCAATTTGGCGAAGGATGGCGGCAGGTTGGCGATGGCCTCTTCCATGGCCTTGCGATCACGCACATCCAATACCAGGCCATGGACTTCAGTCTGCTTCGACAGCTCGGCACAAAGGGCATTGAGGCGTTCTTCACGACGACCGGTCAGCACCAGTTTCCAACCGGCCTCGGCAAAACGACGGGCACAGGCTTCACCAAAACCGGACGTCGCGCCGGTAATAAACAGGGTGTCAGACATCGTGTTCTCCTTGTTTGAACTTCAACAGCCATTGAATGGAAATCGGCCCACAGCATGCCCGCCCTGGCACGGCAGGGGCAAGGCTTGCACGCGGCTTTTCCCAACGACTGCTCATAAAACAACCAATCAACGCCAGGCCTTGCCGAACAAGGGTCGCAGCCGGTTGCCCGCACCTTATCCACAGGCACGTCCACAGTAATCGGGGGCAAGTGCAAAACCCGCAAGCCGCTGTGCATAAGGCTTTGCGGGGTATTTGGAAAATTTTTTCGCTTGACCCTGCAAGTGAGGTTGTGCAGCGCAAGTTATCTGCTATAAGCCAATGCGAGATGGGCGATGGCTCCAAGCCAGTAACGACGCTGCTCAGCGCCGTCTTTCCAGAGTTTAACCACAGACTTATCCACAGGCTTGCCCAGCGACTTTCAAGCCCATTGCAGCGGTCACAAAAGTGTTGACAACAGCCATTCCCGCTTGACTGAAAACGCCTGATCAAAAAACGATCACAGCCCTGCAAGCCACGTATTCAAAGGCTTTCAGCCAGCTACTCCCACGTTACCCACAGCCAGTTCCACAGCAAACGGGGACAAGTCAAAACCGTGGCAAAACAACTATTTGCGGCGACTTTATGTCGCGGTTTCGCAAGGGCTAAGGATTGTTGTCCACAATTCTCCCAAGCGACCAAAACCCGCTCCCACAGGGAATGAGTGGTGCATTCGAGGAATAAAAAAACCGGCGATCACTCGCCGGTTTTTTCATTGCAACAACCGCCTCAATGACCGCCCAGGTACGCGTTACGCACCTCTTCGTTGGCGAGCAATTCCTTGCCGGTGCCGGTCAGGCGAATTTCACCGTTGACCATCACATAGGCCCGGTCCGACAGCTTGAGGGCGTGGTTGGCGTTCTGCTCCACCAGGAAGATGGTCATCCCCGTGGATGCCAGCTCACGCAGGGTGGCGAAGATCTGCTTCACCACAATGGGTGCCAGCCCCAGGCTCGGCTCATCGAGCAGCAACAACTTTGGCCGGCTCATCAATGCCCGGGCGATGGCGAGCATTTGCTGCTCGCCGCCGGACATGGTCATGGCCCGCTGGTTGCGCCGCTCCTTGAGTCGCGGGAACAGCTCGAACATGCGTTGCATGTCTTCGCTGGCGTATTTGTCACCGATAGGAATGGTACCCATCAGCAGGTTTTCCTCGACGGTCATGTCGGGGAATACCCGCCGCCCTTCCGGCGACTGCGCGATGCCGTTGGACGCGATGTAGTGCGACGACTTGTGGGTGATGTCCACGCCTTGGTAAATGATCTGCCCACCGGCGGCACGCGGCTGGCCGAAGATCGACATCAAAAGCGTGGACTTGCCGGCCCCGTTGGAGCCGATCAGGCTCACGGTCTCGCCTTCGCCAATGTGCATCGAGACTTTCTTCAGGGCCTGGATCGGCCCGTAGAACACGTCCAATTCCTTGAGTTCGAGGATAGGTCCACTCATACCAGTTCCTCTTCGTCGGCACCCAGGTAGGCCGCGATCACCTTCGGATCGTTGCGAATCGCCTCGGGACCGCCCTCGGCGATCACGTTGCCGTGGTCCAGCACCACGATGTGATCGGAAATGCTCATTACCATGCCCATGTCGTGTTCGATCAGCACCACGGTCAGATCATGCTCGTCGCGCAGCAGCCGGATCATCGCGCTCAGCGCTTCGGTTTCCTGAGGGTTGAGGCCGGCGGCCGGTTCGTCGAGGCAGATGATCTGCGGGCGTGTGCACATGGCCCGGGCGATTTCCAGGCGCCGTTGCTGACCGTAGGAAAGCTCGCCCGCCAGACGGTTGGCGCAATCCACCAGGTCCACCACTTCCAGCCAATAGAACGCATGATCCAAGGCGTCGCTTTCGGCCTTGCGGTAGCCCTTGGTGTTGAGGATGCCTGCCACCATGCTGCGGTTGACCCACATGTGCTGGGCCACCAGCAGGTTTTCCAGCACCGACATTTCCTTGAACAGGCGAATGTTCTGGAAAGTACGCGCCAGGCCGGCGCGGTTCACCAAGTGGGTGCCGCCGAACATCTTGTAGTACAGCCGGCTGGCGAAGGACTTCGGCGACACGAAATCAGTCGGGCGAAACGCCTCGCCCAACAGCTTGATGACGTTGGTTTGCTCGCCACGCACATTGAGCTCGATCTGGCCGCCCGAAGCCTTGTAGAAACCGGTCAGGCAGTTGAACACCGTGGTTTTGCCCGCGCCATTGGGACCGATCAGGGCAAAGATCGAGTTGCGTTTGACTTGCAGGCTGACATCGCTGAGGGCCTTGATGCCACCGAACTGCATCATCAGGTTTTCAACTTTGAGTACGACTTCGCTCATGGCGCAACCCCCTTGCGCGGCGTCACGCCGGTTCGGCTGATACGGATCAGGCCGCGAGGACGCCAGATCATCATCAACACCATCAGTACGCCGAACAGCAACACCCGGTATTCGGAGAAGCTGCGCAGCAGCTCCGGCGCCACGGTGAGCACGAATGCCGCGATCACCACGCCGACCGTCGAGCCCATGCCACCGAGCACCACGATGGCCAGGATCAGCGCCGATTCGAAGAAGGTGAACGAAGACGGGTTGACGAAGCCTTGGTAACTGGCAAAGAACACCCCGGCCAGGCCAGCCGTGGACGCACCGATAGTGAACGCCGAGAGCTTGACCAGCACATGGTTCAGGCCCATGGAGCGGCAGGCGATTTCATCCTCGCGCAGGGCTTCCCAGGCACGACCGACCGGCATGCGGGTCAGGCGATGCTTGACGTAGAGCACCAGCAGTACCGTGATGAACAACACGATGTAGATAAACAGAAACTTGAAGTTGGGGTTGTAATCGATGCCGAAGAACTCGTGGAACGGAATCCCACCGTCCCTCGCCTGCTTGCGGAACTCCAATCCCATGAAGGTCGGCCACGGCACCTGCATGCCATTCGGCCCACCGGTGAACGACAGCCAGTTGTTGAGCACCAGGCGAATGATCTCGCCAAAGCCCAGGGTCACGATGGCCAGGTAGTCACCGTGCATTCGCAACACCGGGAATCCCAATATGCACCCCGCCATCGCCGCCGCGATGGCCGCCAGCGGCAGTACCGTCCAGAAGCCCAGCCCCAGGTATTGGTAGCCCAGCGCCAGGCCATAGGCGCCGATGGCGTAGAACGCCACATAGCCGAGGTCGAGCAGCCCCGCCAGGCCGACCACGATGTTCAGGCCCAGGCCCAACAGCACATAAATCAGCCCGAGGATGACCACCGTGAGCACGTATTTGTTGGCGAAGAACGGGAACACGATGGCAATCACGATCAGTGCCGGGATGATCCAGCGCAGGCGCGACTTGTAGTCCGGTGGCAGCACATGCACGCCGGAACCGGTGCTCTCGAAACCCTGGAGAATCTTCAGTCCCTTGGGAGTTTGCAGGAACAGGCTCAAGGCAAAGCGCCCGATCATCACGATCGCCACCAGCCAGCCGACGCGGGCCGGTTGCAAGTTGAAGCTGTAGCCGTCGAGCACCACGCCGACGATCGGCCCGAACACGATCAGCGAGATCAGGCCGGCCAGGATCGCGTCGATGACGCTCTGTTTGATATCAAGCGGTTTATTGGCAGCAGACATACTTATACCTTCGCCACGAGTGGGCGACCCAACAGGCCTTGGGGACGGAAAATCAGAATCAGCACCAGCAGCGAGAAACTGAACACGTCTTTGTAGTCGGAGTTGATCAGACCGGAGAACAGCGACTCGGAAATCCCGAGGATGATCCCGCCGAGCATGGCCCCAGGCAGGGAGCCGATGCCGCCGAGTACCGCAGCGGTGAACGCCTTGATGCCGATGATGAAGCCGGCATAGAAGTCGAATGTGCCATAGTTCATGGTGATCAGCACGCCGGCCAGGGCCGCCATGGCCGCGCCGATGATGAAGACGTAGGAAATCACCCGATCGGTGTTGATCCCCAGGATCGAGGCCATCTTGCGGTCTTGCTGGGTGGCGCGGCACATGCGCCCGAGCTTGGTGTACTTGATGATGTAGGTCAGCACCGCCATCCCGGCGAATGCGGCGATCAGGATGAAGATCTTGGTGTAGGTAAGCTGGACGAAACCGCTGCCGATGTCGAGGCGCATGGCGCCTTCAAGCAGCGTCGGGACACCCTGTTGACGGGCACCCTGGCTGATCTGTGCGTAGTTCTGCAGGATCAGCGAAATACCGATGGCACTGATCAGCGGTGCCAGCCGGGTTGAGTTGCGCAGGGGTTTATAGGCGACGCGTTCGATGACCCAGCCGTAGACCCCGGTGACCACCACCGTGAACACGAGCGTGCCAAGGATCATGAGTGGAAAGGATTCGATACCGAAGTAAGCCAGCAGAGCCAGACTGATTGCCGCGAGGTAAGCGGAAATCATGTAAACCTCGCCGTGGGCGAAGTTGATCATGCCGATGATGCCGTAGACCATTGTGTAGCCGATGGCGATCAGACCATAGACCGACCCGAGGGTCAGGCCATTGATCAGTTGCTGCAGGAAAATACCATCCATAACGCAATCTCACGCAGTGAGAACCTGCACACCTTTGGGTGCGCGGTTCTTCTAAGGAAAATACAGATTAACGTCGGAGCAATGTCAGGCACGACCTGCACGCGCCCTTTGGAAACCGGGGTTTGCCCGGCCCCCAAAGGAGGCGTTGACGGTCGCGTCAGCCCTTACTTCTGTTTTTCCAGCTGGTGGTATTTGCCGTCCTTGTCCCACTGATAGACCACGTAGTCGGAGACTTTCAAGTCGCCCTTGGTGTCCCATTCCTTCTTGCCCATCACGGTCTGGACGGGGTTGGCCTTGAGCCACTTGGCCGCGTCTTCGCCCTTATTGGACTTGGCGCCGTTGAAACCGGCGGCCAGGGCCTGGACCGAAGCGTAGGCGTACAGGGTGTAGCCTTCAGGCTCGGTGCCGTTCTTGCGGAACTCGTCAACCACGGCCTTGCTGTCTGGCAGCAGGCGCGGGTCGGCGCCAAAGGTCATGTACACACCATCGACGTATTGCGCGCCGCCGGCGGTGGTGACCAGTTCGTCGGTCACGATGCCATCGTCGGACATGAACTTCACGTCCTTGAGCCCTTGCTCACGCAACTGGCGAACCAACGGGCCGGCTTCCGGGTGCAGGCCACCGAAATAGACCACGTCGGCACCGGCCGCACGGATCTTGGTGACCACGGCGCTGAAGTCTTTCTCGCCGCGGGTCAGGCCTTCGTACAGCACTTCCTTCACGCCGCGCTTGGCCAGTTGTGCCTTGGTGGCATCCGCCAGGCCTTGGCCGTAGGTGTCCTTGTCGTGCAGCACGGCCACTTTCTTGCCCTTGAGCACGTCGACGATGTAGTCACCTGCCACGATGCCCTGCTGGTCGTCACGACCGCACATGCGGAACATGGCGCTCAGGCCGCGCTCGGTGACCTGGGGGTTGGTGGAGCCCGGGGTGATGGCGATGATGCCAGCTTCGTCGTAGACCTCGGAGGCCGGGATGGTGTTGGACGAGCAGAAGTGCCCGACCACGCCGATCACCTTGTCCTGGTCGACCAGGCGGTTGGCCACGGCCACGGCCTGCTTGGGTTCGCAGGCGTCGTCGCCCGCGACCAGTACGATTTTCTCGCCGTTGACGCCGCCAGCCTTGTTGATGGCATCGGCTGCCGCCTGGGCACCCTTCATGTACTGCTCGCCAAATGCAGCGTTGGCGCCGGTCATCGGCCCCGCCACACCAAATTTCACATCAGCTTGAGCAAACGCAGAAACACCCAGCGCAGCTGCCACTGCGAGGGCCAGGAAACCTTTCTTGTAAAACGTCTGGGACATGAGGTGGTGCTCCAAGGTTTTTTTTAGTTGGCACTGCGACTTCATTTCACTGAAAAGCTCAGAGCAAGGGCCGTGCCATCGGTTTTTTATTCTGAAAAAAGTCGCTGCTTTATTGTTATTTCGACTGTTTCGAGCCCTTTTTCATAGGGCGTGCAACCGTCTAAACCGCACGAGGTGCAACCTTTTATTTAAATGAGTGAAACCCTCTGTGAGCCATCATTGCAACCATCGCACGAAACAGCGTGCAACCGCTGTGTAACAACCCACGTCACCGAACTGCACACTGTCGGTGCACGATTGCTACAACCCGCACCATAACAGGCTAGACGCTACGCCGGAAAACGCGGGTTCCAGCAACAATTTTCAACACTCAAATGACGATCCGCAGGCACTGGCCCGCGTGATACAGCGAAAAGCCCGCTTCATACAGGCAACTGCGCAACCCCACCCCGGCCAATGGCTGCATGGGGGCGAACGGGATCGGCAGGGCCTGGGCGTTACCGTGACACAGGTAATCGGCGAACGCCTTGCCGACCACCGTGCCGGTGGTCACGCCCCGACCGTTGTAGCCGGTAACGGCCACCAGCCCGGGAGCCGGTTCGAACAGGCGCATCAAGTGATCGGGGGTAAAAGCAATGCAACCGGTCCAGGTGCACTCCCACTCCACCGACTTGAGGTAAGGAAAATAGTGCTGCTGCACCCGATCGGCCCAAGCCTTGAGGAACCAGGTCGGCTTGCGGTTGCCGTTGCCCAGGCTGCCCAGCAGCAAACGGCCGTCCTTGTCCCGGCGGATGCTGCTCAACACCTGGCGGGTATCCCACGAGCCCTGCCCGCCCGGCAGAATACGTCGGGCGGCCTCGTCGGTCAGCGGGACCGAGGCGACCTGATAGTAATAACCGGGGAAGAAATTGCGCCGCAGCTCGGTCCAGTCGCCCTCGGTGTAGGCGTTGGAGGCGATCACCACCTGCTCGGCCAGCACCGCCCCCTGGGCAGTCTGCACCGACCAGCGCTGGCCTTGGCGTTCCAGGTGCGTCACCGGCGAGTGGTCGAACAACTGACCGCCAAGGTCCGTGGCGGCCTTGGCCAACCCGCTGGTGTAGGCCATCGGGTTGAGCGTACCGGCACGACGGTCGAGCAGCGCCGCGGCGATTTTCGACGTGCCGGTGGCATCGACACAGGCCTGGCCGGTGAGCAATTCCACCGAGGCACCGCGGCGCTTCCATTGCTCTTCACGACTGCGCAGGTCGGCCTCGCCCCGGGCGTTATGGGCCATGTGCAAGGTGCCTTCGCGGCGCAGTTGGCAATCGATGTTGTATTTATCGATGAGGCTGAACACCAGGGCCGGTGCGGCCCCCAGCATGCGGTTGAGCTGGCTGCCCACCGCCTCGCCGAACCCGGCCTCGATGTCATCCGGCGGGATCCATAGGCCGGCGTTGACCAACCCGACGTTACGCCCCGATCCGCCGTGCCCGGCCCGATGGGCTTCCAGCACAACCACGCGCTTGCCTTGTTCGAGCAAATGCACCGCCGCCGATAACCCGGTAAAACCCGCGCCGATCACGCAGACGTCGGCCGTGACTTCACCGGTGAGCCCGCTGTTTTCAGGCCTTTGCGGCGTCAGTTTTTCCCATAGACATTCTTCGCGTAACGGCATTGCCAGCTCCTGGTCAGGAGCAGCTGCGAGCTTCAAGCCTCAAGCTGCAAGCAGGGGTCGCTTGCAGCTTGGAGCTTGCGGCTTGAAGCTGCTTAATCAAAGGTAATCCCCTGCGCCAACGGCAACTCCAGCGAATAGTTCACGGTGTTGGTCTGGCGGCGCATGTAGCCGCGCCAGGCGTCGGAGCCGGATTCGCGACCGCCACCGGTTTCTTTTTCGCCACCGAATGCACCGCCGATCTCGGCGCCACTCGGGCCGATGTTGACGTTGGCGATGCCGCAGTCACTGCCCACGGCCGACATGAACTGCTCGGCTTCACGCACGTCGGTGGTAAAGATGCAGGACGACAGGCCCTGGGGCACGGCATTGTTCAGGTGCAAGGCCTCGGCAAAGTCCTTGTAGCCAACCACATACAGGATCGGCGCGAAGGTTTCGTGGCGCACGACGTCGCTCTGCTCCGGCATCTCGACGATGGCCGGCGAGACGTAATAGGCATTCGGGAACTGGTCTTCGAGCTGGCGCTTGCCCCCAAACACGCGCCCGCCTTCGCTCAGGGCCTGCTCCAAGGCGTCCTGCATGTTGTCAAAGCTGTGCTTGTCGATCAGCGGCCCCACCAGGTTGCCTTCCAGCGGATGGCCGATGCGCACTTTCGAATAGGCGGCCTTGAGGCGGGTGACGATTTCTTCCTCTACCGACTCATGGGCGATCAGCCGACGCAGGGTGGTGCAACGCTGGCCGGCGGTGCCGACGGCGCTGAACAGGATGGCGCGTACGGCCATGTCCAGGTCGGCACTCGGTGCCAGGATCATGGCGTTGTTGCCGCCCAGCTCCAGTATGCTGCGGGCGAAACGCGCGGCAACTTTCGGTGCCACTTCACGGCCCATGCGGGTGCTGCCGGTGGCGCTGATCAAGGCCACGCGCGGGTCATCCACCAGCGCTTCACCGGCATCACGACCGCCAATGATCACCTGGCTCAGGTATGGGGGAGCGTCGCTGAAGTTCTTCAACACGCGCTCGAACAGCGCCTGGCACGCCAGGGCGGTGAGCGGGGTCTTTTCCGACGGCTTCCAGATCACCGCGTTGCCGCACACCAGGGCCAGCGTGGTGTTCCAGGCCCAGACCGCCACCGGGAAATTGAAGGCACTGATCACCCCGACCACGCCCAGCGGATGCCAGGACTCACGCATGTGGTGGCCCGGACGCTCGGAGGCGATGGTCAGGCCGTACAGCTGGCGGGACAGGCCGACGGCGAAGTCGCAGATGTCGATCATCTCTTGCACTTCACCCAGGCCTTCCTGGGTGATTTTGCCGGCTTCCCACGACACCAGCTCGCCAAGGTCGGCCTTGTATTCACGCAACAGGTCGCCAAATTGACGCACCAGCTCGCCGCGACGCGGGGCCGGCACCTGGCGCCACAGGTCGAAGGCGTGTTCGGCACGGCTGACCTGCTGCTCGACTTCAGCCGCGCCTTCCCAGTTCACAGCGCCGATACGGCTGCCATCAATGGGCGAATGCACCGGTTGTGTGCCGTTCTGGTACAAGGCCGAGTCGACGCCCAAGCGATCAAGCAATGCAGCAACCATGGAAAATTTCCTCACACGAAAAACAAAGGATTGGCAGCCGGACGAATGCGACTGATCAGACCTGTAGTTGTAGCTGGCCTGAGTCTTGCCAACAAACGACCTTTAAGCGAGATATCATTCCGTTTATTCATGCTGGCCATGACCGGATAAGCAGAGCGACAAGAAATAAGGCCTCATATGCTCAATAAACGCTATTTGCCGTCGATCACGGCGCTGCAATGCTTCGAAGCGGTGACCCGCCACTTGAGCTTCACCCGTGCCGCCGAAGAGCTGAACCTGACCCAGAGCGCCGTCAGCAAACAAGTCGCGCAACTGGAGGAGCTGCTGCAGCACTTGCTGTTCCGACGCGTGCGCCGACGCTTGCAGCTGACGCCTGCCGGTGATTTGTACCTGGGGGAAGTGCGAAAAATCCTCACACAGGTGGAGATGTCTACCCATTACCTGCGCTCCTACGGCGGCGACACCGAAGTTCTGCGCGTTTCCACGCCTCCGACCTTCGGCGCTCGCTGGTTGGTCCCACGCTTGAAGGGCTGGCGATTGCGCCATCCGAAGATTCACCTGGACCTGTGCAGCGAGCAGGAGGCCGACGACTTGCTGCAAGGGCGCAGCGACCTGGCGTTCTATTTCGGCCAAGGCTCGCGCCCCGGCACCGAGTCCCTGAAGCTGTTTGGCGAAGAACTGGTGCCCGTCTGCGCGCCCGGCAGCCTGCCTGACCAGCCCTTCACCGACCCGACCCAACTGGCCGAGCTGGTGCTCCTGCAAAACGCCTCGCGGCCCCAGGCCTGGCACGACTGGTTCGACCACCAGGGCTACCACACCGAACATAGCTATCACGGGCCGCGTTTCGAAACCTTCTACATGTGCATCCGCGCCGCTCAGGTCGGCTGCGGCGTCGCCCTGCTCCCGCGGTTTCTGGTGGAAGAAGAACTGGTCGACGGTAAACTGGTCATCCCCTGGCAACACGCGATGCCCAGCACCAACGCCTATTACCTGGCCTATCCGGAACATTCGGCGGAAGTGCCCAAGGTGCGGTTTTTTGTGGAGTGGATGTTGGAGCAGATCGAGAGCCCGGGTACGCCGCAGTAGCCATTGGCTTTCACCCTGTGGCGAGGGAGCTTGCTCCCGCTGGGCTGCGAAGCGGCCCCAAAAACGTGCGGGCGCTGCGCACCCGAGCGGGAGCAAGCTCCCTCGCCACAAAGGCCTGTGAACACTAAAAAATCACTGGCAATACCCACCCAGGTTATGCGCCACTAACCCCCTCATCCCAAACCGCTGCACCCCGCTGCCCGCCGCAGCGGCCTGTCTGGAGAACCCTATGAGCGAGAGCGTATTTGCCGATCGTATCGTGCAGAACCTGCTCGACACCGACTTCTACAAACTGACGATGATGCAGGCGGTGTTGCACAACTACCCCAACGTCGAAGTCGAATGGGAATTTCGCTGCCGCAACAGCGAAGATCTGCGCCCGTACCTGGCAGAGATCCGCTTTCAGATCGAGCGCCTGGCCGAGTTGAGCCTGAGCGCCGACCAGTTGGGTTTCCTGGAGCGCATCAGTTTTCTGAAGCCGGACTTCCTGCGTTTCCTGGGCCTGTTTCGCTTCAACCTGCGCTACGTACACACCGGTATCGAAAACGGCGAGCTGTTCATCCGCCTGCGCGGGCCGTGGCTGCACGTCATTCTGTTCGAAGTGCCGCTACTGGCCATCGTCAGCGAGGTGCGCAATCGTTATCGCTATCGTGAAATCGTCCTGGAACAGGCGCGGGAACAGCTTTATCGCAAGTTCGACTGGCTGAGCGCCAACGCCAGCGCCGAAGAACTGTCCGAATTGCAAGTCGCGGACTTCGGCACCCGTCGTCGTTTTTCCTTCCGTGTCCAGGAAGAAGTGGTCAACGTGCTCAAGCATGACTTCCCCGGGCGCTTCGTCGGCACCAGTAACGTGCACCTGTCCCGGGAACTGGACATGAAGCCCCTGGGCACCATGGCCCACGAGTGGATCATGGCCCACCAGCAATTGGGCCCGCGGCTGATCGACAGCCAGATCGCCGCCCTCGATTGCTGGGTGCGCGAGTACCGAGGCCTGCTGGGGATCGCCCTGACCGATTGCATCACCATGGACGCCTTCCTCAAGGATTTCGATCTGTTCTTCGCCAAGCTGTTCGACGGTTTGCGCCATGACTCGGGCGACCCGGTGATCTGGGCCGAAAAAGCCATTGCCCACTATCACAAGCTCGGCATCGATCCGATGAGCAAGACCCTGGTGTTCTCCGATAGCCTGACATTGCCCAAATGCCTGGAGATTTTTCGAGCATTGCGTGGTCGCATTAATGTCAGCTTCGGTATTGGCACCAACCTGACGTGTGACATTCCAGGTGTAGAGCCGATGAGCATCGTGCTTAAAATGATCAGCTGTGACGGGCAACCCGTGGCCAAGATTTCAGACGAGCCCGGCAAGACCCACTGCAAAGACCCGAATTTCGTCGCCTACATGCGACATGTTTTCCAAGTACCTGCCGCCCTTTCTGACACATCAAGCAAGGAGTGAATTCATGCAAGCCGTACAGCGTGAGATTGCTGAACAGCTCAAGGTCCAGCCACCGTTCGCCGATGACGCCGCCCTCAAGGCCGAAATCGCCCGTCGGGTAGACTTTATCCAGGACTGCCTGGTCAACTCCGGGCTCAAGTCCCTCGTGCTGGGCATCAGCGGTGGCGTCGACTCGTTGACCGCCGGGCTGCTGGCCCAACGTGCCATGCGCGAACTGCGGGAGAAAACCGGTAACACCGCCTACAAGTTCATCGCCGTGCGCCTGCCGTACGAAACCCAGTTCGACGAGCATGAAGCCCAAGCCTGTGTGGACTTCATCGACCCGGACGAGCGCCATACCGTCAACATCGGTCCGGCGGTCAAGGCCTTGGCCGATCAAGTCGCGGCGTTCGAAGGCAAGGCAGCAGTCTCGCGGGATTTCGTGCTGGGCAATACCAAGGCGCGGATGCGTATGGTGGCGCAATACACCATCGCGGGCACCGAGCACGGCCTGGTGATCGGCACCGATCATGCCGCCGAAGCGGTGATGGGTTTCTTCACCAAGTTCGGTGATGGCGCCTGCGACTTGGCGCCGTTGAGTGGTTTGGTGAAAAACCAGGTCCGGGCCATCGCTCGTGACTTTGGTGCGCCGGAGTCGCTGGTGGAAAAAATCCCCACCGCCGACCTCGAGGACCTGTCCCCAGGCAAGCCGGACGAAGCCTCCCACGGCGTGACCTACGCCGAGATCGATGCGTTCCTGCACGGCAAGCCGGTACGGGACGAAGCATTCAGGATCATTTGCGAGACCTATCGCAAGACTGAGCACAAGCGGGTGATGCCTTACGCCCCATGACTACAGAGGCGCCTGCTCTGCCGCCATCGCGAGCAAGCTCGCTCCCACAGGGGGTGTTTGCCTGGCATAAAAAAAGCGCCCCGCATGGGTAACGCTGTTCATTTAAGAACAATGATGGACCTGTGGCGAGGGAGCTTGCTCCCGCTCGGCCGCGAAGCGGTCGTAAACCGGTGGATGCAGTGTGTCTGATGCTCCGCATTTGGCCGGTTTTGGGGCCGCTTCGCGGCCCAGCGGGAGCAAGCTCCCTCGCCACGGGTGTATCGATTGCCTTAAGTGAACAGCATTACCCTGCCTGGGGCGCTTTTTTTGTGCCTGAAGTGATTATTTCAGGGTAACGGTGCCTTTCATCATCGAGATGTGGCCCGGGAACGAGCAGAAGAAACCGTATGCCTCACCGGCAGCCAGTTTCGACACATCGAAGGTCACCGAGTCGCTTTCCTTGGCACCAATGAGTTTGGTGTGGGCGATGATGCGTGCATCACCTTCCGGCAGGTAGTTCTTGTCGATGCCTGCTGCCAAACCAGCCGTGGCAATCGGCTGCATGTCAGCCTCTTTGCTCAGCACCCAGTTATGGCCCATGACGTTTTTCGGCAAGCTGCCCGAATGCGTCAGCTCAACGGTGAACGTCTTGCAGCTCTTGTCGATCTCGATGGCCTTGGTGTTGAAGGACATCTGGTCGGTCGAGTCGATGGTGGTCTTGCACTCCGCTGCCATCAGTTGGCTGCTGGCCAGCGTCAACAGAGATACTGCAACAAGTTTGGCAAACATCGTGAATCTCCAAGGCATGGTTAACAAAAATCCGTCAAAGGGGAAGACTGCCTGAATTTCAGACAAGTTCCTATGACCTGAATCAAAGATTGTATACAACTTAAGGCTATCAGCCTGATGGACACAATCAACCAGCCAGAGGGATGACGCCACTTTATGATCAGCCTCACCACCTCTCGGGAGCGCCCCTCATGAACGTCAACAGCCTGTTATGCAGCTTGCTCGCCGCCTACGCCTGCGGCGCCAGTGGCACCTACGAAAAACCCCAGCGCGAGGTTTAATCGCTTTGCGCCACCAAGGCCAGGCTTTACTCTGGGTCGGTTACTGATCATGGAGTAAAGCATGTCCATCGCGTCTGTTTGTGTATTTTGCGGCGCCAGCACCGGCACCGATCCAGCGTATCGTGAAGCGGCGCAGGCCCTGGGCCGGGCATTGGCGGAACGAAAATTGACCCTGGTCTACGGCGGCGGTGCCGTCGGCCTGATGGGGATCGTCGCCGACGCGGCCCTGGCGGCCGGCGGCGAGGTCATCGGCATCATCCCGCAAAGCCTCAAGGACAAGGAAATCGGCCACAGCGGCCTGACTCGCCTGGAAGTGGTGGACGGCATGCACGCCCGCAAGGCACGCATGGCCGAACTCAGCGATGCCTTCATCGCCCTGCCTGGCGGCCTCGGCACGTTGGAGGAGTTGTTCGAAGTCTGGACCTGGGGCCAACTCGGCTACCACGGCAAACCGCTAGGGCTGCTGGAAGTGAACGATTTCTACAGCAAGCTCATCGGCTTTCTCGATCATATCGTCGACGAAGGCTTCGTCCGCGCGCCCCATCGTGACATGCTGCAGGTGAGCGAATCAGCGCAGAGCCTGCTCGATGCGCTGGACGAATGGCAACCGTCAGTGCAGCCAAAGTGGGCCGAACAAAAACCCAGCTAACGGCTCGGCCCCGATACAGGGCAGAATATGCGCCGCTCAACCTCACCTTCGACCCCAGAGGATCGCCCATGGCCAAACCCAATTATTCCTTCGCCAAACGTCAAAGAGACTTGGCCAAGGAGCAGAAGAAAGAGGAAAAGCTGCAGCGCAAGAAAGCCACAGCTGAAGAAGAAGCCGCACTGACCCCGGATACCGAAGGCGAAGTGGCAGCAGAAGATGATGTTGATGCACCGAAAGATCAGGCGCCCGACGCCTGAGCCCCTCCGGGCCCGATGATGTAATCCGGCCCCACGGTTTGTGTCCAGGGCCGGCAGCCTAGCTGCCGGTCCTCACAACCCCAATGCCTTGATAATCGACTCGCGATAACCCGTTGGCAGGTTCGCCGGCAGCCGCCCCGGTTCGAACAGCCCAATCTCCTTGTGTTCATGACTGATCGTCGGCACGAAACCGCCCAGCAACTGGCAGCGGTACGTGGAGATGAAGACGTGCTTGCCGGGGATCACCTCGAACAAGTACGAATCCAGCGGCTCCCCCACGCGCACCTCGATCGCCAGCTCCTCGGTAATTTCCCGCGCCAGGCATTGCGGCGCTGTTTCGCCCAGCTCGATCCGCCCGCCGGGCAATTCCCATTCATCCCGTTCGTTGAGCATCAGCACGACCAGGCCTTCGGGGGATTGCAACACGCCTTTGATGGAAACCGGGAACATGAAGAGGCCTCGAAGTTAATGATTTATCTGTGGCGAGGGAGCTTGCTCCCGCTGGGTCGCGCAGCGACCCCATTTTTATGGGCACTTCGCACCCAAGCGGGAGCAAGCTCCCTCGCCACCAGTATTTCACCGCAGAGCGGGGTCATGACTCCAGCGGCATCACCGTCACCCGCACCTCGGGATCATGATTGCCGCCCCCCAGGATCACGCCCCGCAACGGCGACACATCGGAAAAGTCCCGGCCCCAGGCCAGGGTGATGTGTTCCAAAGCCGGTTGCACGTTGTTGGTCGGGTCAAAGTCCACCCAACCCAACACCGGGCAATACACCGAGACCCAGGCATGGGACGCATCGGCGCCAATCAGCCGGGGTTGGCCGGGTGGCGGCTGGGTCAGCAGGTAGCCGCTGACGTAACGCGCCGCCAGCCCGCGAGAGCGCACGCAGGCCAGCATCAAGTGGGCGAAGTCCTGGCACACGCCCCGCCGCCGCTCCAGCACCTCCACCAGCGGCGTGGCCACCTGGGTCGCCTCGGCATCGAAGGTGAACTCCTCGAAAATCTTTTCCATCAGCGCCCGCACGCCAACCATCAACGGGCGCCCCGGCGGGAAGCAGCTTTCGGAAAACTCGACGAAGCTGCGCTTGAGGTGCACATACGGTGACTCGAAACGAAAACGGCATGCTTGCAGCAATGGCGCCGCAAGTGGCCGGCCGCTGTAGGTCAGCGCGTTGCAGGTCGACTCCCAGGCCGGGGACAGGTTGAAGTCCAGCGAGGGGCGAGACAGCACCTCGACGCTCAAGCGAGCATTGACCAGCAACTCGTCATGGGGGCGTTCGAAGGCCAGGCGGGTCAGCGGGTTGCCGAACACATCCTGCTCATCGCGCCGGGTCGTCGGCTCCGGGCTGATCAGCAACTGCTGTTCGGTGCAACGCTGCCAGTCACAGGCGCGCGGCCACAGATGAGCAAGCTGCTGGGCCAGGGACACCGGGCTGTCGTAGTGGTAATGGGTGTCATGGAAGATCTGGTAACGAGCGCTCATCAGACGGATACCGTGCGTTGGCTGACGTCATCGACGTGGGCGAAATGACGCAAGGCCAGGCGATCGGATACCTGGCCACCGACATCGGCCACTTCCTGCAACAGGTCGGCCAGCCCATCAAGTGCTGCGCGCAGGCTGGCTTCGCCAAACAGGGGATTTTCCAGGCAACGCAAGTCAAAGCGAGAAAGACGCGTCACCAATTCTGGCAAGGCCGTTTCCTTTGGCGCGCCAAAATCGTCGTTCAGGCGCTTGAGCGTGCGGGCCACCAGTTTTAACTGGAAAAGCACCGCGTGGGGGTTCTGCTCGTCCAGCAACAACAGGTCCAGCACCGGGATCAGTTGCGCCACCGCCAGGTAGCGCGAACGGTAGGTGATGCTGCTGTTGCCCAGTTCCAGCAGCCACTCCAACCCGGCCTGGTCGAAGACTGCATCGCTGCGCAAAAACGCCGCCAGGCTGCTGCTGAGGAACTGCAAGCGCTCCAGGCGCCGGCCAATCATCAAGAAGCGCCAGCCCTCGTCGCGGGTCATGTCGTCCAAGGCAAATCCGGACAACGCCGCCAGGGACATCACCAGCCGATTGAGGAAATCCAGCAACTCACCGAAATCCGGTTCCTCGGTTTCCAGCTCCGCCGCTTCGCGCTGCAACTCCACCAGCGCCTGCCAGTTCTCCCGGGACAGCTTGCCGCGAACCTGCGAGGCCGCCCACTGCAAGCGCTGCAGGTTGGAACGCAGGCTGAACGACCAGTCGTCGCCCAACAGCGCCGCCAGCAAACGCTCGTGCAGCTCACCCTCTTCAGGCAGCAGCATCAGGCTTTCGCCCAGGGCCACCGCCGACTGCAGGGCCTGCGGGTCATCGCCATCGACATAACGCCCCAGCATGATCCGCAGCAGCCGTGCGCTGTCGTCGCAGCGTTCGCAGTAACGGCCGAACCAGAACAGGTTTTCCACCACCCGCGAAGGCAGGTATGGATCGCGGCGAACCAGGTCGTGGACGCCGACGGTTCGCTGGGCCGTCCATTGTTCACCGCCGGGCGCCTGCTCGCCCAACACCCAAGTGTCCTTGCTGGCGCCGCCGCGCTGCATCGACACCACTTCGGCGTCGGCCTCGGCGGCCACGCGGGTCAGGCCACCCGACAGCACCCGATAATCATCCTTCCCGGACACGGCATACACGCGCATGCCAATGGCCCGAGGCTGGATGTGCCCGTCTTCGGCCTGCCAGACCGGGGCCTGGGACAGTTGCGCCAGCTCCTGGGCGACATAGGCATAGGGCCGAGCCTGCATGCGCGCCGCCAGTTGGCCGCGCTGCACCTCGTTCAGGTCACGGCCGAACACCGGGGTGAAACTTTGGGAAGGAAACGCTGGCTTGATCAACAGTTGCGGCAGCTTTTCCAGGGCCTGGGCCAGCACCGGCGGCTCACCGCACCACCAGGTGGCGATGGACGGCAGTATCAATTCCTCGCCGAACAGATACTGGCTGATCTTCGGCAGGAACCCCAACAGGCCCGGTGACTCCAGCACGCCGCTGCCCAGGGCATTGGCCACCAGCACCCGGCCCTGGCGCACCGCTTCCAGCAGTCCCGGCACGCCGAGGGCTGAATCAGTGCGCAGCTCCAGGGGGTCACAGAAATCGTCGTCGAGCCGGCGCATGATGGCGTGAACCCGGCGCAAGCCGCTAAGGGTCTTGAGGTAGACCGTGGCGTCCCGCACGGTCAGGTCGCCCCCTTCCACCAGCGGATAGCCAAGCTGACGGGCCAGATAAAGATGCTCGAAATAACTTTCGTTGAACCGCCCCGGCGTCAACAGCACCACCAGTGGCGACTCTCCGTCGCTGGGTGCCTGTCGTGCCAGGGTTTCCTGCAAGGTGCGGAAGAACCCGGACAGGTGTCGCACCCTCAGGTCGCGATACAGCTCGGGGAACGCGCGGGAAACGATCATGCGATTTTCCAGCGCATAACCGGCCCCCGAAGGCGCCTGGGTCCGATCCGCCGTGACCCACCAACGGCCATCGGGGGTGCGCGCCAGATCCACCGCATACAAGTGCAGGAAGCTGCCGTCCGGCGGCACGATGCCCTGACAGGGCCAAAGGAAGTTGTTGTGCCCGAACACCAACTCTGCCGGCAGCAGCCCTTCGCTGATCAGCCGCTGTGGCCCATACAGGTCGGCCAGAACCGCATTGAGCAGGCGCGCACGCTGGGCGATCCCGGCCGACAGATGTTTCCATTCCTGCGGGTCGATCACGTGGGGCAGCAGGTCCAGCTCCCACGGCCGGTCGGCGCCCTTCGGATCGGCGTAGACGTTATAGGTCACACCGTTTTCCTGGATCTGCCGAGCCAGCAGCGCCTGACGCTGGATCAGGTGAGCCGGCGTGCTGCGCTGCAACTGATCGAACAACCGCCGCCAGTGCGGACGCACCGCACCGTTGTCGTCCAACAGTTCGTGATAGGTGCCCGTCGTCAGCGGGTAACGGTCAAGCAGGTCAGGCATGGAAAGCTCGGCAGACGGCAATAAAAGGTGAGACTAGCGCAAGCGCATGACGCCCGGATAGTTGAGTTTGGAGCGGAACATGACGACCGTGGCGAGGGAGCTTGCTCCCGCTGGGCTGCGCAGCGGCCCCAAGACAGCAGACTCCATTGGCCTGACACACCGGGTCGTCAGGTTTCAGGGCTGCTGCGCAGCCCAGCGGGAGCAAGCTCCCTCGCCACGGGGTTCGCTTACACCTTGGGTGCCCCTTGAAAACGTCGTAGATCAAGCGTGAGGGGAAACTCGTCATCCATTGCCAGACTGGGTATCGGAAGTTTCCCAGGCGTGTGTCCGATACGGAAGAATCGCGCCATCCGCCGGCTCTCGGCCTCGTTGGCATTCACCGGCAGGCTGTCGTAGTTGCGCCCGCCCGGATGGGCCACGTGATACTGGCAGCCGCCCACGGAACGTTGCATCCAGGTGTCGAGCAAGTCGAAGACCAGCGGCGCATGCACCGGGATGGTCGGTTGCAGGCAGTTGGCCGGTTGCCAGGCGCGGAAACGCACCCCGGCGACGAACTCGCCGACCCGACCAGTGGGTTGCAACGGCACCGGCACGCCATTGCAGGTCAGCAAGTAGCGTTGCGGCGCCAGGCCGCTGACTTTGACCTGCAAGCGCTCCAGGGAGGAATCCACATAACGCACGGTGCCGCCTACCGCGCCCTCTTCCCCCAGCACATGCCAAGGCTCGAGGGCTTGGCGCAATTGCAGTTCGATACCGCTGACCGCGTAATCGCCCACCTTGGGGAAGCGGAACTCCAGGTGCGCGGCGAACCACTCGGCCCGCAGCGGGTAGCCGGCGGCGTTCAGCTCATGGATGACGTCGGCAAAATCCTGCTCGATAAAGTGCGGCAACAGGAACCGGTCATGCAGCTCGGTGCCCCAGCGCGCCAGTTTCGCCGGCGCGTAAGGCTCACGCCAGAACCGCGCCACCAGTGCCCGCAGCAGTAATTGCTGGGCCAGGCTCATGCGGGCGTGGGGCGGCATCTCGAAAGCACGCAACTCCAACAGGCCAAGACGCCCGGTAGCGCCGTCCGGCGAATAGAGCTTGTCGATGCAGAATTCGGCACGGTGTGTATTGCCGGTCACGTCGATCAGCAGGTTGCGCAACAGCCGATCGACCAACCACGGCGGGCATTGCTCGCCGGGCTGTGGCATTTGCGCGAAAGCGATTTCCAGCTCGTACAATGCGTCGTTGCGCGCCTCGTCCACGCGAGGTGCCTGGGAGGTCGGGCCGATGAACAATCCGGAAAACAGGTAGGACAACGACGGATGGTTATGCCAGTAGCTGATCAGGCTGCGCAGCAGGTCGGGACGCCGCAGAAACGGTGAGTCAGCCGGTGTCGCGCCCCCCAGTACGAAATGGTTACCACCGCCGGTGCCTGTGTGCCGGCCATCGATCATGAATTTCTCGGTGGTCAGTCGGGTCTGTCGCGCCTCTTCGTATAGAAATTCAGTGCGCTCGACCAACTCATCCCAGGTCGCCGAGGGTTGCACGTTGACCTCGATCACACCCGGGTCGGGGGTGATGCGGAAATTGCCCAGGCGCGGGTCGCTCGGCGGCTCGTAGCCCTCCAACAGCACCGGACAGTGCAGCTCCTCGGCCGTCGCCTCGATGGCGCTGACCAGTTCCAGGTAATCCTCGACCCGCTCCAGTGGCGGCATGAACAGGTACAGCCGGCCATCGCGGGCCTCGGCACAGAAGGCGGTGCGGGTCAGCCAGTCGGCGGATTTGTCGATCTCCGGGACGCGCTCCTGCTCGACCGCCGGCTCGCCGTGACGCGCCAGTTGCTCGGTGCCGGGCAGCTCGGGCAAATCCTGGTTCGGGTCGGTGGGGTGGATGAACGGGTACTCGGCCGCCGTTACCCAAGGCTGGGACGCCAGCGGCAAGCGATAACCCAGGGGCGAATCCCCCGGCACCAGGCGGCAGTGGTTGTCGCGCAGGTACCAGCGACCGCTTTGCCACTGATCGCCCTTGGCGGTACGGGCCAGCGGCAGGACCTGGCCGATGACCTTGTCCAGGCCTTGGCTGAAGACCTTGCGCAACCGTGCACGCTCCAGGGCGTCCTCCAGGCGTGGGTCCTCGGCTGTGACATTCGAAGGCAATGCACCTTCACGCCAGAGGTAATAGAAGTTGTCTTCGTAGGCCGGAAACACGAACCGCGCAGGAATTTTCAAACGCTCGGCGACGCTCGCCAGGAAACGTCCGGCCAATTCGCCATCGGCGCCGTAGTCCTCCTGCTCATCGGCAATCAACGCGCTGTTGTGCCAGATCGGCACACCGTCGCGCCGCCAATAGCAGTTGAGCGACCAGCGCGGCAATTGCTCGCCGGGGTACCACTTGCCCTGGCCGAAATGCACCAGCCCCTTGGGCGCATAGTGATTGCGCATGCGCTGGAACAGCTCGGCGGAGAGCCGGCGTTTATCCGGCCCGAGTGCCGCGGTGTTCCACTCGGCACCGTCCGGGTCATCGATGGAGACAAAGGTCGGTTCGCCCCCCATGGTCAGGCGCACGTCGCCCTCCAACAGGTCGGCATCGATCTGCCGTCCGAGGGCCTGGATCGCCAGCCACTGTGCGTCGGTGTAAGGCTTGGTCACCCGCGGCGCTTCCCAGACCCGCTCGACGGACATTTCGTGGCTGAACTCACACTCGCAAGGCTCCACCAAGCCACTGATCGGGGCCGCCGAGGACGGATCGGGACTACACGCCAACGGGATATGGCCTTCACCAGCGAACAACCCCGACGTCGCATCCAGGCCGATCCAACCGGCACCGGGCAGGTAGACCTCGCACCAGGCATGCAGGTCGGTGAAGTCCACCTCAGTGCCGGATGGACCATCGAGGCTTTTCACATCGGCGGTCAACTGGATCAGGTAACCGGAAACGAAACGCGCGGCCAGGCCAAGGTTGCGCAACAACTGCACCAACAGCCAGGCCGAGTCGCGGCAAGAGCCGGACGCGTGCTCAAGGGTATGCTCCGGGGTCTGCACGCCCGGCTCCATGCGAATCAGGTAGTTGATGTCTTCGCTCAGGCGCTGGTTGAGCGCCACCAAAAAATCCACCGCCGGCAATGGCGTGCGATCGATGCCGTCCAGATAGGCCTGGAATTTCGGCGTCAACGGCAGGGTTTCCAGGTAAGGCGCCAACTCCTTGCGCTCGTCGGCCGCGTAGGCGAACGGAATCTTTTCGGCGTAGGGCTCGAGAAAGAAGTCGAACGGATTGAACACTGCCATTTCCGCCAGCAGATCGACTTCGATGCGCATCTCCTGGGTTTTCTCGGGAAACACCAGCCGCGCCAGGTAGTTACCCTGGGGATCCTGCTGCCAGTTGATGAAGTGCTGCTCGGGCGAAACCTTCAGCGCATAGGAAAGAATGCGCGTGCGGCTGTGGGCCGCCGGGCGCAGGCGAACGATCTGCGGGCCGAGTTCGACGGCGCGGTCGTAGCGGTAATGCGTAACGTGGTGCAATGCGACATGGATCGACACGACGTGCCTCCTGCGAGCCTGAGCGTTGGTGAAAGCGGCGCAAGACTTATGCCATGCAGGCAGGTCGGACACTTTCTTTGTCTACTCAAGGCAGTAGAGCACTAAAAACGCGCGCTGCCCGAATTCATCTGCAAAGCAATGCACATAAATGCGGCGCGGGCAGCGCGAATCGACTCAGCGACGCGGGCGTGATGCCTTGGCGGCCTGGATGGTGAGTTCGCGTTGCTGGCGGATGTCGACGAGCTTGCGGCGCATCTCCCGGTGGCGTCTGCTGTTAAGCAGCAGCAGAGCAAGCAATGGGAACAGCAGACTCAAACTGTAAATCAACCTATCGGGCCGATAAGCGATCGTGGGCAGGACGCAAAAAAAACACAGCCCCAACACCGCAACCATCGGCCACACCCAAACGGGGCGCCCACGGGCAATCATGAAGTTGCAATGCACTATGACAAGCGTAAGCGCTACGCCCCCAAAAAAAGACCACTTCGCGTTATCCGCCAATGAAAGGGCTTGAAAATAGCTGTCAAAAAAAAGGGGAATAGCAAAAACCAGAGCGAAGACCGACGCGAATATCGCCCCCATGAAGACCGGAAAATATTGGATGAGAAAAACGCGAACACCGGGCTGTCCATTCATTCTTCGATCTCCTCATACAACCCCACTGCAACGGTCCGGACATTCCCGGAAATCGCACTTCCAGTGAAGCCGATGGCGGCTCCCAGGGCATCCCGAATCTGTGTGACGGTGGCATGCCTGATTTGAGTGGGCGTAAAGCGCTTGGGTAACTCGCCAGACAGTTGCTTGAGTTTGAGCAATTTGGAGGTCAGGCGAGGGTCATTGATACTCAGCAACTCTTTGGTCAGTTTGGCCCGCTCCTGTCGATTCAGGCCCCGGAGCACCTCCCTCACGCTTTTGCCCGTGGCGGCTTTATTCAATCTGACCAGTTTGAGGGTCGTCAGCGACGATGCCCCGACCCCAACCAACGCCGCGGCATCCAGCACAATCATGGTGTTCTGGTACCACTCCTCACCGTCGAGCTGATCGTTTCGGGCTGGGTTACTGATTTCATTGCGCATGCGATAACCGCTCGCAAAACATTGCGCTGTGCTGGCCGCGGCGGCGGTATAACCCAACACAGCGATCGCGGTGCTTGCCCCTGCTGAAAATGGGATAGCCACAGAGCCGCTGAGTACCACGACCCAACCGATAACGGCCCCCGCACACGACAAGGAAGTGTTGATCGCTTCGCCGACCAATCGCGATTCCCGTGGATTGTCCTGAACCTGCTGGGCAAACTGAGCCGGCGCAATGTACTTCTGCGCCTCGCGCAAGATGATCCGCTTGGGCTTGATGCTGCAAATCGGCTTGAACTCACGCAGGGTCACTACATTGAACTCAGCATCGATGTACACCACACCCGCGCCGACGATGCCTGGGTCGGCATCGATGGCGGCGAACAGACGTGGCAGGTTGATTTGGCTTTCAATGCGTTTGCGGGCCATGACCTGGGAGAAACTCAGGTCCATGCCGATGCCTGTTGAAGCACTGCTCATATGAATCGTCCTTGAGAATCGGAAGTGAATCTTTATCCACACACAATATTGTGGCGAGGGAGCTTGCTCCCGCTCGGCGGCGAAGCCGTCGTACACCGGCCGGCACGGTCTATCTGGAAACATTGCATGGGATTGTTTGGGCCGCTTCGCAGCCCAGCGGGAGCAAGCTCCCTCGCCACAAGGGCTATGCGGGCGCCACGATAACAAACGGTCAGCACCGTCGCCAGAAAGCAAAACGCCAGCACTTAGGCTGGCGTTTTGCGATGCGGCTAGGCGATCAGCGCGGCACGACAGGCTTGCGCGCCGGTTTCGGTCCTTTGCCCTTGGCGGCGTCCTTGCGTTCCTTGGCGGCCTGCTGGTTGCGGGCGAATGCCGCGGCCTTGGCCTGCTCACGCTTGTCCCACGGGTTGCCGCCGTCGCTGGCGCGCGGTGGCAGGCCGGTGTGCTGGGTCAGGATCTTGGTGGTTTCCTTGCCAACCTTGTGGCTGCCGGCTGGCGTCGAGTTCTTGCGACGGGCGCTCTGGTAGCTGTCGGTGGCCGGCTGGTGCAACGGAATCAATTGGTGCTTGCCTGGCCCGATCAGGTCGGCACGGCCCATGCGGGTCAGCGCTTCGCGCAGCATCGGCCAGCCCTTGGGGTCGTGATAACGCAAGAAGGCCTTGTGCAGGCGGCGCTGCTCCTCGCTCTTGACGATGGTCACCGCGTCGCTCTTGTAGGTGACCTTGCGCAGCGGGTTCTTGCCCGAGTGGTACATCGCCGTAGCCGTAGCCATTGGCGATGGATAGAACGCCTGCACCTGGTCGGCGCGGAAGCCGTTGCCCTTGAGCCACAGCGCCAAGTTCATCATGTCTTCATCGGTGGTGCCCGGGTGGGCGGCGATGAAGTACGGAATCAGGTACTGCTCTTTCCCGGCTTCCTTGGTGTACTTCTCGAACATCCGCTTGAATTTGTCATAGCTGCCGATGCCCGGCTTCATCATCTGGTTGAGCGGGCCTTCTTCGGTATGCTCCGGAGCGATCTTCAGGTAACCGCCGACGTGGTGGGTCACCAGCTCCTTGACGTATTCCGGCGACTCGACCGCCAGGTCGTAACGCAGGCCGGAGGCAATCAAAATCTTCTTCACCCCAGGCAAGGCCCGGGCGCTGCGGTACAGCTGGATCAGCGAAGAATGGTCGGTGTTCAGGTTCGGGCAGATGCCCGGGAACACGCAGGACGGCTTGCGGCACGCGGATTCGATTTCCGGGCTCTTGCAGGCAATGCGGTACATGTTCGCGGTCGGGCCGCCGAGGTCGGAAATCACCCCGGTGAAACCGGGAACCTTGTCGCGGATCTCTTCGATCTCACGAATGATCGATTCTTCGGAACGGTTCTGGATGATCCGGCCTTCGTGCTCGGTGATCGAGCAGAACGTGCAGCCACCGAAGCAGCCACGCATGATGTTCACCGAGAAACGGATCATCTCGTAGGCCGGGATCTTCTCCTTGCCGTACGCCGGATGGGGGACGCGTGCGTAAGGCATGCCAAACACGTAGTCCATTTCTTCGGTGGTCATCGGAATGGGCGGTGGATTGAACCAGACATCGACTTCGCCGTGCTTCTGCACCAGGGCACGGGCGTTGCCCGGGTTGGTTTCAAGGTGAAGGACGCGGTTGGCGTGAGCGTAGAGCACCGCATCGCCACGGACCTTTTCCACCGAGGGCAGACGGATCACGGTTTTGTCGCGGGTCATTTTCGGGCTTGCCAGGATCTGCACGACCTTGGCTTCGCTCGGGTCTTCAACCGGCCCCTTTTCCTGCTCGATAGCACAAGCCTGGGTGTCTTGGGTGTTCACATACGGGTTGATGATCTTGTCGATCTTGCCCGGACGGTCGATGCGCGTGGAATCGACTTCGTACCAGTCTTTCGGCGTGTCACGACGGATGAAGGCCGTGCCGCGCACGTCAGTGATGTCTTCGATCTTGTGACCGTAGGACAAGCGCTGGGCAACTTCGACAATCGCCCGCTCGGCGTTGCCGTAGAGCAGGATGTCGGCGCAGGCGTCGATCAGGATCGAGTTGCGGACACGGTCCTGCCAGTAATCGTAGTGAGCGATGCGGCGCAGCGACGCTTCGATGCCACCCAGCACAATCGGCACATGCTTGTAGGCTTCCTTGCAGCGCTGGCTGTAGACCAGGCTCGCGCGGTCCGGCCGCTTGCCCGCCATGCCGCCCGGGGTGTAGGCGTCATCGGAGCGAATCTTCTTGTCGGCGGTGTAGCGGTTGATCATCGAGTCCATGTTGCCGGCCGCGACACCGAAAAACAGGTTGGGCTCGCCAAGCTTCATGAAGTCGTCTTTGGACTGCCAGTTCGGCTGGGCAATGATCCCGACGCGAAAGCCCTGGGCTTCCAGCAGACGGCCAATGATCGCCATGCCGAACGACGGGTGATCGACGTAGGCATCACCGGTCACGATGATGATGTCGCACGAATCCCAGCCGAGCTGATCCATCTCCTCCCTGCTCATGGGCAGGAACGGCGCCGGGCCGAAACATTCGGCCCAGTACTTGGGATAGTCAAATAACGGCTTGGCTGCTTGCATGTCGATGACCGGTATAAAGGATGAAAAATCGCGGGCGCGGAATATAGCACAAATTTTGACCAATTCCGACGGCTATGGTCGGAAATCGATTTTGTGGCTCGCCCCCAGAACTCAAGCCAGATACAAATCAATTGTGGCGAGGGAGCTTGCTCCCGCCGGGCTGCGCAGCAGCCCCACAGCTGTATCCACTTTTACCCTGGCAAACCGCATTCGCTGGTTTTTCGACTGCTGCGCAGTCGAGCGGGAGCAAGCTCCCTCGCCACAAAGACAATATCCGATCGAGCGAACGGCTTACTCGTCGTCATCGAAATTGTAGCTACCCGGCGCCAGGTTTTCGAAGCGCGTGTATTTGCCGATAAACGCCAGGCGGATGAAGCCGATCGGGCCGTTCCGCTGCTTGCCGATGATGATTTCGGCGATGCCCTTGTGCTCCGTCTCGGGGTGGTACACCTCGTCGCGGTACACGAACATGATGACGTCGGCGTCCTGCTCGATCGCTCCGGATTCCCGCAAGTCGGAGTTCACCGGACGCTTGTTCGGGCGCTGTTCCAGGGATCGGTTCAACTGGGAAAGTGCCACCACCGGGCAGTTGAATTCCTTGGCCAGGGCCTTGAGGGAACGGGAGATTTCGGAAATCTCGTTGGTCCGGTTGTCGCCGCTGGAACCCGGGATCTGCATCAATTGCAGGTAGTCGATCATGATCAGTGCGATATCACCGTGCTCACGCACCAGGCGACGGGTACGGGCGCGCATTTCCGACGGGCTGATACCGGCCGTATCGTCGATGAACAGCTTGCGGTCGTTGAGCAGGTTGACCGCCGATGTCAGGCGCGGCCAATCGTCGTCTTCCAGCTGGCCGGAACGGACCTTGGTCTGGTCGATACGCCCCAGGGACGAAAGCATACGCATGATCAGCGATTCGCCTGGCATCTCGAGGGAGTACACCAGCACCGCCTTGTCGCTGCGCAGCACGGCGTTTTCCACCAGGTTCATCGCAAAGGTGGTCTTACCCATGGACGGACGGCCGGCGACGATGATCAGGTCGGACGGTTGCAGGCCGCTGGTCTTCTCGTCGAGGTCGGTGTAACCGGTGGACAGGCCGGTGATGGCGTTGTCGGTGTTGAACAAGGTGTCGATGCGGTCGATGGCCTTGGTCAGCAGGTCGTTGACGCTGACCGGGCCGCCGGTTTTCGGACGGGCCTCGGCGATCTGGAAGATCTGCCGCTCGGCTTCGTCAAGGATCTCGGCGGCGGTACGGCCTTCCGGGTTGAAGGCGCTGTCGGCGATTTCGGTGCTGATGCCGATCAATTGGCGCAAGGTCGCCCGCTCGCGCACGATCTGGGCATAGGCCTTGATGTTGGCGACCGACGGTGTGTTTTTCGCCAGTTCGCCCAGGTAACCGAGGCCGCCGACCTGGGACGTCTGCCCTTCCTTGTCCAATTGCTCGGCCAGGGTCACAACGTCGATCGGCATGTTCTGATCGGCCAGACGGGCGATCGCACGGAAAATCAGACGATGGTCATGCCGGTAGAAATCGCCATCGGAGACTTGATCGAGCACGCGTTCCCAGGCGTTGTTGTCCAGCATCAGGCCACCGAGCACGGCCTGTTCGGCCTCGATGGAATGCGGAGGCACCTTCAGGGCAGCGGTTTGCAGATCGTATTGCTCGGGAGCGGTGATTTCGTTCATGGCCACTTCTGGTTATGAAAATCAGGAATTGCAGAAAGACAAAGGGCACGACCTGTAAACAGGATCGTGCCCGATGTTACCGGCAAGCACCCGAGGGTGCCAACCGACAGGTGTTGCTTAGGCTGCTACCACGACAACGCGTACGGTGGCTTCAACTTCGGCGTGCAGGTGCACGGCTACGTCGAATTCGCCTACGTTGCGGATGGTGCCGTTCGGCAGACGAACTTCGCTTTTCGCAACTTCAACGCCGGAGGCGGTCAGTGCGTCAGCGATGTCGTGAGTACCGATCGAACCGAACAGCTTGCCTTCGTCGCCAGCGGTGGCAGTGATGGTCACTTCCAGCTCGGCCAGTTGGGCAGCACGGCTTTCAGCCGATGCCTTACGGTCTGCGGCGGCTTTTTCCAGCTCGGCACGACGCTCTTCGAACGCAGCCAGGTTGGCAGCGGTCGCAGCGGTGGCCTTGCCGAAAGGCAGCAGGTAGTTACGACCGTAGCCGGCCTTAACGTTTACTTTGTCGCCCAGGTTGCCCAGGTTGGCGATTTTTTCCAGAAGGATCAGTTGCATGTGAAAATCCTCTAACTTTTAACCTTCACCGTTCGCGTTGTCGGCGTCTTTCGATGCCATACGACCGCGAAAATCAATCAGGCTGTCAACGATGGCCAAGACCACGAGCAACGGACCGAGCAAGTGCATGAAAGGCAACAACGTCACGTATATCCCCACCAGCCAGAACGTGGCCAGTCGCTTCTGCGCCACCAGCCCGTGAATCAGGGCCAGGCCGGCGAAGACCAGCGCAACACTGCACAACGGCAACAGGATCAGTGCATGCAGCCCGAAAAACGGAGCAACACACATGACGGCCAGCAGTGACAGCGCCACGCTCTTGGGGAATCGGATGGCGCGAAACTCGCGACCGAAACCACCGGGGTTATACAACGATGCCTGCCAATAGCGCCCAAGAATCAGGCACAGCACGCTAAAGATCTGCAGCGAAGACGCTATCGAAATGATCATCAGCGGAGCGCTCAGGGCGGTGAGAAACGCCTTCTGGTCTGCCGAGAATGTCTCGTAGACCTCACCCATCGCCAGCGGCAGGACGTGTTCGAACGTCTGCGCCAGTGACTCGATGAAGGAACTGAATACAGTTCCCAGGCTCACCGCACACAACAACCCCACGGCCACGCTGCACAGCAGCACGCGGTTCCAGGTATGGCCGGCGCGCAAAACCAACGCCAGGCCACCAGCCCCGAGCAACACCAGGAGTGTTGTCGGGTCCTTCAGGAAGTACCAGCTCACCAACGCTGACAGCAACCCGATACCCAGGACGCTCAAGGCGTCCGAACCGCGCCGCAGGAGCACAAGGCACCCAGCGGCGGCACTCAACCAGAACAACAGCGGCAATGCCGCGGATCCGGCCACAACCAACGTGGCCTGCACACGTCCCCGCATGATGAAGTCAGCTAAGGCGCGCATGCATTCAATCCCTTACTACTCGTCGACTGCCCGGTCTCAGCGGCCGTGGCTGTCGGTGTAGGCCAGCAGGGCCAGGAAGCGGGCGCGCTTGATAGCGGTGGCCAGCTGACGCTGATAACGAGCTTTGGTACCGGTGATACGGCTTGGAACGATTTTGCCGGTCTCGGATACGTAGGCTTTCAGAGTGTTGAGATCTTTGTAATCGATCTCTTTCACGTCTTCAGCGGTGAAGCGGCAGAATTTACGACGACGGAAGAAACGTGCCATGTGATTGGCTCCTTAAAAGGTCCGTGGATTACTCGTCAGCGTTATCGCTGTTGTCGCTGTCGCTATCGCTGTCATCGCCATCGGCGCTGTCAGAGTGCTCAGGACGGTCGCGACGCTCACGGCGCTCACTGCGGTTTTCTTCAGCCTTGAGCATCTCGGATTGGCCGGTAACGGCTTCTTCGCGACGGATGACTAGGTTACGGATCACTGCATCGTTGTAGCGGAAGTTGTCTTCCAGCTCGGCCAGGGCCTTGCCGGTGCACTCAACGTTCAGCATCACGTAGTGAGCCTTGTGAACATTGTTGATTGCGTAGGCCAGTTGACGACGGCCCCAATCTTCCAGACGGTGGATTTTGCCGCCGTCTTCTTCGATCAGCTTGGTGTAACGCTCAACCATGCCGCCGACTTGCTCGCTTTGATCCGGGTGGACCAAAAAGATGATTTCGTAATGACGCATGAATGCTCCTTACGGGTTGTAGCCTGCCGCTCAAAAACGGTCAGACAAGGAGTGAATGACACTTATGGACTTGTGGACGCTAGACACATAAGTGCCTGCCATCACAGCAAGGGGCGCAATTGTAGAGAAGGGCCGAGGGCGGCGCAAGGCAATTGAACCGCTGCAAGCAGCGAGCGACAAGCGGCAAGCTATAAACGCTATCGCGCTCTACCTTGCCGCTTGAAGCTTATAGCTTGCGCGAAGAGGCCACTTTAACACTACGCTGGCGCAGCGCTTCGAACAGGCACACACCAGTGGCCACCGAGACGTTGAGGCTGCTGACGCTGCCCGCCATCGGCAGCTTGACCAGGTAATCGCAGTGCTCGCGGGTCAGGCGGCGCATGCCCTTGCCTTCGGCGCCCATGATCAGGATCGTCGGGCCCGTCAGGTCCTGGTCATAGATACTGACCTCGGCCTCGCCCGCCGTGCCGACCACCCACAGGCCGCGCTGCTGGAGTTTTTCCAGGGTGCGCGCCAGGTTGGTCACCGCCACCAGCGGAATCACTTCCGCCGCGCCGCAGGCGACCTTACGCACAGCCGGCGTCAAGGTTGCCGACTTGTCTTTAGGCACGATGACCGCCAACGCACCCGCTGCATCTGCCGAACGCAGGCAAGCGCCGAGGTTATGCGGGTCGGTCACGCCGTCCAGCACCAGCAGCAGGGGGGCGCCTTCGGTGCGATCGAGCAGTTCGTCGAGCATCGCCTCGCCCCAGACCTGGCTGGGGCTTACGTCCGCAACCACACCCTGGTGAACGCCTTCGACCCACACGTCCATTTCGCGACGCTCGGCCTGGCCAATGGCAACCTTGTTTTGGGTGGCCAGTTCGACCAGCGCTTGCACACGCGGCTCGCTGCGACCTTCCGCCAACCACACTTGCTTGACACGTTTAGGGTGGTGACGCAGCAGTGCTTCTACGGCGTGCACGCCGTAGATTTTTTCCAGACTCATGACTTGGCCTTAGGTTTGCGCGACCCGCCGCTTTTCGCAGGGGCCGAACCCGCTTTTGGCGGGCCTTTACGGTGTTTACTTGGCTTGCTCGACGGCTTTTCCGCCCCGTGGGACTTTCCCCCAGACGCCGCTTTACCACCGCTTTTGGCTTCGTTGAGCAACTGCTGCTTCAACTCGCGGCTCTTGCGCAGCTCGGCGTTTTTCGCCGCTGCGTCGCTGGGGCGGTAGGCTTCGGGAGCCTTGTCCTTGACAGACGAACGGCGACCGGCCTTGGCTGGCTCAGGTTCTGCGGTTTTTGCAGGAGCACCTTTACCTTTGGTCGCAGGCGCGGCGGTCTCGTTGCCACGTTTTTTACGGCCAGTCGGTGCTTCAGCGGGTTTGTCAGACATTCCGAAGTCGATCTTGCGCTCATCGAGGTCGACGCGCATGACCTGCACTTCCACGGTGTCGCCCAGACGGAAGCTGCGACCGGTGCGCTCGCCCGCCAGGCGGTGGTGCACAGGATCGAAGTGGTAGTAATCACCCGGCAAGGCGGTAACGTGCACCAAGCCCTCGACGTAGATGTCGGTCAGCTCGACAAACAAACCAAAGCCTGTCACTGCGGTGATCACGCCTGGGAACGACTCGCCCACGCGGTCTTTCATGAACTCGCACTTGAGCCAGTTCACCACGTCGCGGGTGGCTTCGTCGGCGCGCCGCTCGCTCATGGAGCACTGCTCGCCCAACTGCTCCAGGGCCGCTTCGTCGTACGGATAGATCCGGGCCTTCGGAATGGTCATGGCACCGGCGCGCTTGACGTGCGGGGTGTTCTGCTTGGAATGGATCACGCTGCGGATCGCGCGGTGCGTGAGCAGGTCCGGGTAACGGCGAATCGGCGAGGTGAAGTGGGTGTACGCCTCGTAATTCAGACCAAAGTGGCCCTGATTGTCGGCGCTGTACACCGCCTGGCTCAGGGAGCGCAGCATCACGGTCTGGATCACATGGTAATCCGGACGATCCTTGATGCTCGCCAGCAGTGCCTGGTAGTCCTTCGGCGTCGGGCCGTCCTTGCCTTTGTGCAAGGACAGGCCGAGCTCGCCGAGGAAGGCCCGCAGTTTTTCCAGACGCTCCGGCGGCGGGCCGTCGTGCACGCGGTACAACGCAGGGATCTCGTGCTTCTTGAGGAATTCGGCGGTGGCCACGTTGGCCGCCAGCATGCACTCTTCGATCAGCTTGTGCGCATCGTTACGGGTCGTCGGGGTGATTGCCGCGATCTTGCGCTCGGAACCGAAGACAATCCGGGTTTCCTGGGTCTCGAAATCGATCGCGCCACGCACATGACGGGCACCCAGCAACACCTTGTACAGCGAGTAAAGCTGCTTGAGGTGCGGCACCACGCCAGCGTATTCGGCACGCAAGGCCTTGGCTTCACTGGTCTTGGGCGTTTCCAGGATGGTGCTGACCTTGTTGTAGGTCAGGCGCGCCTGGGAGTGGATCACCGCTTCGTAGAACTGGTAGTCGGTCATTTCGCCGGTCTTGGAGATGGTCATCTCGCACACCATGGCCAAACGGTCGACTTTCGGATTCAGCGAGCACAGCCCGTTGGACAACTGCTCAGGCAGCATCGGGATCACGCGCTCAGGGAAATACACGGAGTTGCCGCGCACCTGGGCTTCGTTATCCAGGGCCGAACCGATCTTCACGTAGCTGGACACGTCGGCAATCGCGACGAACAACTTCCAGCCGCCGGAGAACAGGCGCAGCTTGCCAGGCTTGGCTTCGCAGTAGACCGCATCGTCGAAGTCGCGGGCGTCTTCACCATCGATGGTGACGAACGGCAGATGACGCAGGTCGATGCGTTTTTCTTTGTCTTTCTCTTCAACTTCCGGCTTGAGCTTGGCGGCTTCCTTGAGCACGGCCTCGGGCCAGACGTGAGGAATGTCGTAGGTGCGCAGCGCAACGTCGATCTCCATGCCCGGCGCCATGTAGTTGCCGACCACTTCAACGATATCGCCCTGCGGCTGGAAGCGCGCCGTTGGCCAGTGGGTGATTTTCACCTCGACGAACTGACCCACCTTGGCGGCGCCATTACGGCCCGGGGTAATCAGCACTTCCTGCTGGACCTTCGGGTTATCCGGCACGACAAAACCGATACCACCTTCTTCGAAGTAACGGCCGACGATGGACTCGTGGGCACGGGACACCACTTCGACGATCACGCCTTCACGGCGACCACGACGGTCCAGGCCGGAAACGCGGGCCAGGGCACGGTCGCCGTCGAATACCAGGCGCATTTGCGCCGGGCTCATGAACAGGTCGTCGCTGCCGTCGTCCGGGATCAGGAAACCGAAGCCGTCACGGTGACCGGCGATGCGGCCCAGGATCAGGTCGAGCTTGTCCACCGGCGCATAGGTGCCGCGCCGGGTGTAGATCAGTTGAGCGTCGCGCTCCATGGCGCGCAGACGGCGGCGCAGGGCTTCGAGTTGGTCCTCGGTGGTCAGACCGAACTCTTCGACCAACTGCTCGCGGCTAGCAGGCGAACCCCGATCGGCGAGATGCGCCAGGATCAGTTCGCGGCTAGGAATAGGGTTTTCATACTTTTCCGCTTCACGAGCGGCCTCGGGATCGAGGGACTGCCAATCGGCCATTAGAGAGTTTTCACCTTGTCTATATGCGGGTTAGTTTGGCATAGGCTTAATGAAACGGGAAATTTCAAGCATCCGATCGCTTTTCTAAAGCCATTTGACCCGCCTTGGAAGCCTGGGAAAGCACCGCTCGTGAAATTTAGCGGTTTTTTTCTCAGGAGGGGTTTACAGTTAAAAAGACGCTCCGTATAGTGCGCGCCATCGACGACGTACACACGCTGTCGATATTGCCCAGATGGTGAAATTGGTAGACACGCCAGCTTCAGGTGCTGGTGACCGCAAGGTCGTGGAAGTTCGAGTCTTCTTCTGGGCACCAATTTCGAGCAACAGGTCACTGGCCTGGCAGCTCAACAAAAAACCCGCGAAAGCGGGTTTTTGCATTTTTGCCCCTGCAATTGCGTTTGGCAATTACTAAAACAAAAACAGGGGTTTACAGATCAAAATGCGCTCCGTATAGTGCGCCACATCAACAGCGGCAACGCTGAAGATGCTGCCCAGATGGTGAAATTGGTAGACACGCCAGCTTCAGGTGCTGGTGACCGCAAGGTCGTGGAAGTTCGAGTCTTCTTCTGGGCACCAATTCTTGCTTCAAGGTTACGACCTTGAACCTCACAGAAACCCGCGAAAGCGGGTTTTTGCGTTTCTGGGTCCTGGAAATATCTGAGTCGCTGAAATCGCTATCGCGAGCAAGCTCGCCCACAAGGATCGCAGTGAACGAGATCCGCTGTGGAAGCGAGCTTGCTCGCGATGAGGCCAGCCCAGCCGCCAGATCAGGCCCGGAACTGCCCCAGGCTTGCTTTCAATTGCGCAGCCAGGCTGTCGAGCACCTTGCCGCTGGCGGTGGTCTCGACCACGGCCTGGGCCGCCTTCTCGGCCTGGGCATGGATGGTTTCCACGCGCCCGCGCACCGCTTGCGCGCCCTGGGCCTGGTGAGCCGCGGCCTGAGTCGCCAGGCCGATAGCCGCATGCACCTGCTCGACGGACGCCTGCACCGACTGCTGCAATCGCGCGCTGTCTCGTAGCACCACCAAGCCTTCGCTGGCCTGGCGCCCAGCCTGGCCGATAGCGGCCACCGCCTCGCGAGCGCCCTGCTGCAAGGCCACGATATGCGCCTGGATATCGCCCGTTGAACTTTGGGTCTTGCTCGCCAGGGCCCGCACCTCATCCGCCACCACGGCAAACCCGCGCCCCGTTTCCCCGGCCCGCGCCGCCTCGATGGCCGCATTCAAGGCCAACAAGTTAGTCTGCTCGGCGATGCCGTGGATCACCGTCAACACCACTTCGATCTGTTCGCTCTGCTGCGCCAGCCGCTCAATCACTTTCGCACCGGTGTCTACCTGCCCGGCCAACGCCTCGATCAAGCTGCCGACCTTGGCCGAAGTGCGGGTATTTTCATCAGTGGCCTGGCGGATCTCCACAACCTGCTGCAAAGCCGCCTGCATCGCCTGGCTTTCCGATTGAGCCTCATCCGCCATTTGCGACAGTGCACGCAGGCTCTCGGCCACCTCATCACGCTGCATCCCGGCCGCCGCATCGGCACCGGAGTTACGCAAGGTCATCGCACCGATTTCCACACCGGTACGCTGGGCCACATCGCCCGCCTCGCGCACGATGGGTTGCAACTTATCCACAAAGCGATTGACCGCCGAGGCCATGTCGCCGATTTCGTCCTTGCTGTTGATTTGCACGCGCTTGGTCAGGTCACCCTCGCCTGCCGCCAAGTCGTTCATGGCCGCGATCAGCAACTTCAAGCGATTGACCACCCGACGCCCCAGCACCACGGCCAGCAACACCAACACACCGAAGCCCACCAATGCCAGGCCCAGGCCGATACGCCAGCGCAAGGTGCCTGCCGCTTCCTGCACGGTGCTGGCAGTGTTGGTCTGCATCTGTGTGGCGGTGGCCTGGGCCGACTCCAGGCGACCGCGCATGGCGGTGGCGCTGTCGGCCGCCGCCCCCTTGAGGCTGTCACCGACCAACTGGTCGCTGCTGGCGATCAAGGCCGAGAAGCGCTGGTCCAGCGCCTTCAGATCAGCGTCAACGGAAGCCGTGGAAACACCCATCAATACCTTGCCAATCTCTACGCCATTGGGGCTGATCGAGGCTTCGAGGTAATACACCGAGGGGTCGCTCTTCGCCGCATCCAGCACTTTGTCCAACGCCCGCTCGCCCTTGCCTTTTTCCAGCAGCGCCTTGTTGATCGGGTTTTCCCGGTTCAGGTAGCGGGTCAGGTGCTCACCACTGGCGTCGTCATAAATAACGAACAATACATTAGGGTTGCGCTGGGCCCGGCGGGCGAATTCGGAAAGGGTCGGTATGTCGCTGTCCCACATAGCGCGCGGCGCGACCGAGGCCAGGAGTTGCGCCATATCGTTGGCGGAATCCTTGAGCGTTTTCTCCAGCGTCGTCCGCAATTGCGCCTGTTCGTCCTTCAACCGCGGGGACAAACCGGCAGTGAGACGCTGACGGGTGCTGGCAGACAAACTGTCCAGGCTCGAGGTGACCTCGCGCCCGGCCTGCTCCAGTTCGCCAGACAATTTTTGACTGTCGCCCCCCAGCCGAGCGCCTAGATCGGCCTCCAGGGCGGTGACAGTGCTTCGTGTCAGCGCGACAGCCACCAGCACCTGCACCAAAAGGGCGATACCAAGCGTAACGAAGACGGGCCGCAACAGACGGCTTTGTAACAGTGAGAGAACGGCCGACACAGGGGAATCCCTCTACTAAACGCCATTAATTTGATGGCACTTCAAAGAAGTACTTATTGTTAACGATGCATAGCAAAGGTCGTGCCGTTCGGCCGGCAGATACGACAAAGGCCCCAAACGAGGGGCCTTTGTTTTTTACATCAACGACTTATCAGGCAAACGGGTGACGCAGAACGATGGTTTCGTTGCGGTCCGGCCCCGTCGAAATAATGTCGATCGGCGCACCGACCAACTCTTCGACACGCTTGATGTAGTTGCGGGCCGCCACTGGCAGCTCTTCCAGGGTCTTGGCGCCCACGGTCGATTCGGTCCAGCCTGGCATCTGCTCGTACACCGGCTCCAGGCCGATGTAGCTGTCGGCGTCGGTCGGTGCGTCGATGACGGCGCCGTCCTGGTTCTTGTAGCCCACGCAGATGTTGATGGTTTCCAAGCCGTCCAGCACGTCCAACTTGGTCAGGCACAGGCCCGAGATGCTGTTGACGTCGATGGCGCGACGCAGGATGACGGCATCGAACCAACCGCAACGACGGGCACGGCCGGTGGTAGCGCCGAATTCGTGGCCACGCTTGGCCAGGAAGGCGCCGACATCGTCGAACAGCTCAGTCGGGAACGGCCCCGAACCCACGCGTGTGGTGTAGGCCTTGGTGATACCCAGGATGTAGTCCAGGTACATCGGACCGAAGCCCGAACCCGTCGCGATACCGCCGGCGGTGGTGTTGGAGCTGGTGACGTACGGGTAGGTACCGTGGTCGATGTCCAGCAGCGAACCCTGGGCACCTTCGAACATGATGTCCTTGCCAGCGCGACGCAGCTCGTGCAGCTCGGCAGTGACGTCGAGCATCATCGGCTTGAGCAGCTCGGCGTACTCCATGCACTCGTCCAGGGTTTTCTGGAAGTCGATGGCCGGCTCTTTGTAGTAATTGACCAGGACAAAGTTGTGGTAGTCCAGCAACTCGCCCAGCTTGGCGGCGAAACGCTCACGGTGGAACAGGTCACCGATGCGCAGGCCTCGACGGGCTACTTTATCTTCGTAGGCCGGGCCGATACCGCGACCGGTGGTGCCGATCTTCAGCTCGCCACGAGCCTTTTCACGGGCCTGGTCCAGCGCGACGTGATAGGACAGGATCAGCGGGCAGGACGGGCTGATACGCAGGCGCTCGCGCACCGGTACGCCTTTTTCCTCCAGCTTGATGATTTCCCGCAGCAAGGCGTCGGGAGCCACCACCACACCGTTGCCGATCAGGCACTGTACGCCTTCGCGCAGCACGCCCGACGGAATCAGGTGCAGGACGGTTTTTTCACCGTCGATCACCAAGGTGTGACCTGCGTTGTGGCCACCCTGGTAGCGCACTACGGCGGCAGCATGTTCGGTCAGCAGATCAACGATCTTGCCTTTGCCCTCATCACCCCACTGGGTGCCCAGGACTACGACATTCTTACCCATAACACTTGTCCTCATTCGCGCAAACTTGGTGCCGGCCGCAGCCGGCAGGAAAACTCAAGAAGCCAGCGGCAATACTTGCCAAAGCCCGTTCTGCTGAATCAATTGCCGGTCGCAGTCCGCTTCACGGGCGGCGGCCAAAGGTTGCCCAGGCAAAGCCTGGACGACACGCTGACCCTCACTGCGCAGCTGGCAGACCGCTTGCCAGAGTGCCGCATCCGTACTGTCAGGCATCCAGATACCGCCAGACGGTAGCTCGACTTCAGCACGCCCCAGGGTCACCAGGGTTTTCAAATCGGTAGAGAAACCGGTCGCCGGACGAGCACGACCAAAGTCGGCACCGATGTCGTCATAACGGCCGCCCTGGGCGATGGACTGGCCCACGCCCGGGACGAACACGGCAAAGACGACACCCGTGTGGTAGTGATAACCGCGCAATTCACCCAGGTCGAAATACAGCGGCAATTCGGGGAAACGCACCGACAGACGCTCGGCAATCGCCAGCAAGTCGTCCAGCGCCGCCAACACAGGCGCCGGCGCGTGAGCCAGGCGTTCACGGGCAGCGGCCAATACCTCACGTCCGCCGCACAGGCCCACCAGCGCCCGCAGCATGTCCGACAGATCGGCCGGCAGGCCTTCGGTCAGGCTGATGACTTCGTCAATGGCCTTGCGTTGCAGGGCATCGAACAGCTGTTGCTCCACTTCGCCGGACAAACCGGCCGCTCGGGCCAGGCCGCGATAGATGCCGACATGGCCCAGGTCCATGTGGACATCCGGCACGTCAGCCAGTTGCAACATGGCCAACATCAGGCTGATGACTTCCACGTCGCTGCTCGGGCTGGCGTCGCCATACAACTCGGCGCCCAGCTGGATCGGGCTGCGCGAAGACGACAAGGCACGCGGCTGGGCATGCAGCACACTGCCGGCGTAGCACAGGCGGCTCGGACCTTCACGGCGCAGGGTGTGGGCGTCGATACGCGCCACTTGCGGCGTGATATCGGCACGAAAGCCCATCTGCCGGCCCGACTGCGGGTCGATAACCTTGAAGGTGCGCAGGTCCAGGTCCTGGCCCGCACCGGTGAGCAGGGATTCCAGGTACTCGATATGCGGGGTAACGACGAACTCGTAACCCCAGCTCTGGAACAGATCCAACACCTGCCGACGCGCGACTTCAATTCGCGCAGCTTCCGGTGGCAGTACTTCTTCGATGCCATCTGGCAGCAGCCAGCGGTCTACCGTTGCCATTACGCCATTCCCCTATGGTCCGGGCGGCCAGCTTTCGGGCTGGCCTTGAGTGAAGCAGAAAATGCCCGCGCCAGGCGCGCCTCATGAGCAAAAGACGCGCAAGAGCGCCGTGACGAATGGCGTCATGCCGTTCACCTACGAGCGATTGAATCATTGTGGCGAGGGAGCTCGCTCCCGCTGGGCTGCGAAGCGGCCCCATTGCTGTGAGCGCTTCGCACTCAAGCGGGAGCAAGCTCCCTCGCCACGGTTTCTATCCAACGCCTTAAATGAGCAGCACTCCAGCCTCGCCCAGCACTTTCCTCGAAAAACCTGTCGAGTCGTTCAACCCGACGCCTGCAACCAAAACCACAATCAAACGTGCAGACGCAAAAAAGCCGGGAATTTCCCGGCTGCCGCATCATACACACGTTTTCCCAAAGGATCACCCCGCCCGACGCTTTAGCCGCCGGGCGGAGTGCCTCAGGTCAACGTCGCATCAAGGCTTGGCCTTTTCCAGATAACGGAAGAAGTCACTGCTTGGGTCCAGGACCATGACGTCGGATTTGTTTGCAAAACTTTCACGGTAAGCGCGCAGGCTACGGTAGAAACCGTAGAACTCCTGATCCTGGCCATAGGCCTTGGAATAGATCGCAGCGGCCTGGGCATCACCATCACCACGGACCTCTTCCGATTCCCGATAGGCTTCGGCCAGCAGTACGCGGCGTTGGCGATCGGCGTCGGCACGGATGCCTTCGGCCAGCTCGTTACCCTTGGCGCGGTGCTCGCGAGCCTCACGCTCACGCTCGGTGCTCATGCGCTCGAACACGCTGCGGTTCACTTCCTTCGGCAGGTCGATGGCCTTGACCCGGACATCGACCACTTCGATACCCAGCTCTTTTTCCGCCATCGTGTTCAGCGAACGCGTGATATCGGCCATGAGCGCATCACGCTCACCGGACACCACTTCATGCAGCGTGCGCTTACCGAACTGGTCACGCAGGCCCGATTCCAGACGGCGGGACAGACGCTCGTCGGCGATTTGCTTCAGGCCGGAAGTCGCGGTGTAGAAGCGCTCGGCATCCTTCACGCGCCACTTGGCGTAGGCATCCACCATCACGGCTTTCTTTTCCAGCGTCAGGAAGCGCTGCGTCGGCGCATCCAACGTCATCAGGCGGGCGTCGAACTTGCGCACCTTGTTGACGTACGGCACCTTCACATGCAGCCCTGGCTGGACATCAGCCTGTACCACGCGGCCAAACTGCAGCAACACCGCACGCTCGGTCTGAGCCACGATGTAGAAGCAGTTCCAGGCAGCGATCGCCACGACGACACCGACAATAAGGGCGATCAGCGATTTATTGCTCATCAGCGACTCTCCCTGGTACGTGCTTGCTGTTGTTGCAGGTCCGCCGCTGCGCGGGTGCCGGCCTCATTGCTGGCCGCCGCCGAACTGGCCGGTGGCGTGCTGGTGTTGCGACCGCTCTCGACCATCTTGTCCAGCGGCAGGTACAGCAGATTGCTCTGGCCGTTCTTGTTGCCGGTCACGAGGACCTTGCTGGTGTTGCTGAAGACTTCCTGCATGGTGTCCAGGTACAGACGCTCACGGGTGACTTCCGGGGCCTTGCGGTACTCGGCTACCAGCTTGGTGAAGCGATCCGCCTCACCCTTGGCACGGGAAACCACTTCATCGCGATAACCGTTGGCATCTTCGATGATGCGCTGGGCCTGACCACGAGCTTCCGGCACGACGCCGTTGGCATAGGTTTCGGCCTGGTTGCGCGAACGCTGCTCGTCTTCACGGGCACGGATCACGTCGTCGAAGGCTTCCTGGACCTCACGCGGGGCTGCCGCGCTCTGGACGTTGACCTGGGTGACGGTGATACCGGTGCGATAGGTATCGAGGAACCGCTGCAGGCGCTCCTTGATTTCGCTGGCCATCAACTCACGCCCTTCGGTCAGCACCTGGTCCATGGCGGTGGAACCCACCACATGGCGCAAGGCACTTTCGGTCGCATGCTGCAGGCTGATTTCCGGCTGGTCGACGTTCAGTACGAAGTCCTGCAGGTTGGTAATCTTGTATTGCACGGTCAGCGGCACTTCGACGATGTTCTCGTCTTCGGTCAGCATCTGGCCCTGCTTGGTGTACGCACGCTCACGCGTGACGTTCTCCATATACTTCTGGTCGATCGGCGGGAAATAGATATTCAGGCCCGGTCCAACCGTCTCGTAGTACTTGCCGAAGCGCAGCACCACGGCCTGCTCCTGCTCGTCCACGACATAGACCGCGCTGTACAGCCAGACAGCCGCCAGCACGACCAGACCGATGCCGAGCAGGCCGAAACCGCCGCCCTTGCCCGGGCGACCGCCACCATCGTCACCGCGTTTTTTACCACCACCGAACAAACCGTTCAGGCTTTCCTGCAGCTTTCGGAAGGCCTCGTCGAGATCCGGCGGCCCCTTGCGGTCGCCGTTGTTACGACGCTTGCCACCCCAAGGATCCTGATTATTCGAGTTGCCACCCGGCTCATTCCAAGCCATAGCGCTCTCCATCTGATAAAGCAAAGACGCACCCACGGCGCGCCGACCAATGCTACAGAATGCCTGACACAGCTTTCTCAGGCTTTTATTGCAAAGTGTGTTGCTCGATGAATTCCATCGGTTGCAGCCCTTCGCGGCTGACCAGCCGATTGAGCTCCGCCCGAGGCAGGCGAACAGCCAGCAGGCAGACGCCTTCGTCGTCGTGTTCTTCTTTTTGCACGGCCCCCAGCTCAAAGAACTGGGCTCGCAGCCGGGCGAAACGTTGCGGCAGCTTCAGGGTGCCAACAAACAGATCGTTGCCCAACAGCTCGGCCACTGCCTGTTTGAGCAGGTCCAGGCCGGTGCCATCACGGGCCGACAGCCAGACCCGTTGCGGCTTGCCGTCGGCATCGCGCTGGATCTGCGGCTCCACGCCTTCAAGCAAATCGAGTTTGTTGTATACCTCCAGGATCGGCAAGTCCTGGGCTCCGATCTCGCCCAGCACCACCATCACCTGCTCGATCTGCAGCATCCGGTCCGGTTCAGCGGCATCGATCACGTGCAGCAGCAGGTCGGAGTTGCTCGACTCTTCGAGCGTAGCCCGGAAAGCCTCGACCAGTTTATGCGGCAGGTGACGGATGAAGCCCACGGTGTCGGCCAGCACGATCGGCCCGAGGTCGTCCAGGTCGAGCCGACGCAGGGTCGGGTCGAGCGTGGCGAACAATTGGTCGGCGGCGTAGACGTCGGATTGGGTAACGTTATTGAACAGGGTCGATTTGCCGGCGTTGGTATAGCCCACCAGTGAAACCGTCGGGATGTCCGCGCGCTTGCGCCCGCGCCGCGACTGCTCGCGCTGGCTGCGGACCTTTTCCAGGCGCCCCTTGATCTGGCGCAAGCGAACCCGAAGCAGGCGCCGGTCGGTTTCCAACTGGGTTTCACCCGGGCCGCGCAGGCCGATACCGCCCTTCTGCCGCTCAAGGTGAGTCCAGCCGCGAACCAGCCGCGTACTCATGTGCTCAAGCTGGGCCAGTTCGACCTGGAGCTTGCCTTCATGGGTGCGGGCGCGCTGGGCGAAAATATCGAGAATCAGCCCCGTTCGGTCGATAACGCGACACTCGAAGACACGTTCGAGGTTACGTTCCTGACTGGGTGTGAGGATGTGATTGAAAATCACCAGATCGACCTGTTCGGCCTTGACCAGGTCGCGCAACTCCTCGACCTTGCCACTGCCGATCAGGAACTTTGCGGTTGGCCGATGACGCGGCACGTTGAAAAACGCGACGGTCTCGGCGCCAGCCGAAAGTGCCAATTCCTGAAACTCCTGCGGATCTTCGCGCGCCTCAGGGTCCTGTCCATCCAAGTGAACGAGAATGGCCCGTTCACCACCACCGTGGCGCTCAAAGAACAAAGGAGGCTCCTATCAGGCGTTACCCGGTTCAGCGTCACCGCCTTCGGATTCGGTTGCGCTAGGCAGACGAATTGGACGAACTGGCACGACTGTCGAGATCGCGTGTTTGTAGACCATTTGGCTGACGGTGTTTTTCAGAAGGATGACGAACTGGTCGAAAGACTCGATCGTGCCTTGCAGTTTGATCCCGTTGACCAGATAGATGGACACCCCAACTTTCTCTTTACGTAAAGTGTTCAAGTAAGGGTCTTGTAGCGAATGCCCTTTTGACATGTGCCGCACTCCTTTAAGGATCAATAATAAAAATCGGAATCAGATGGCTTGGGCCGTCACACCCCCAAGGATAGACGGCAATTGCAAGGACTCAGCTCAATATGGAGATGGTCCCGAGGTATTTCAAGGCGCGTGGCAGATTGTCGCAATCGAGACTGTCGAGCCAATGCAAGTCAGTCCAGCTGCGCAGCCAGGTGAACTGGCGTTTCGCCAATTGGCGCGTGGCAATGATCCCACGCTCCTGCATCTCGGCTGACGTCAGCTTGCCGTCCAGGTAATCCCAGACTTGTCGATAACCTACCGCACGTATAGACGGCAACCCGGCATGCAGGTCACTTCGCTCACGCAGGGCTACGACCTCGTCTATGAACCCCTGTTCCAACATTAATGTGAATCTTTGTTCAATTCGCCGATGCAGCACTTGCCGGTTCGCCGGAGCGATGGCCAGATTCGCGACAGTATAGGGCAATTGTTGCAGTCCCGAAGCGGCTGCTTCAGTACTTTGCGCAGATTGTCGCTGGCGCAGGGCCGTCATGCTCTGGCCGCTGACCCGATAAACCTCCAGGGCCCGACTGAGGCGCTGCGGGTCATTGGGGTGAATACGCGCCGCCGATTCCGGGTCGATGACCGCCAATTGCTCGTGCAGGGCTTGCCAGCCAAGGCGCGCGGCCTCTTCTTCAATCTGCGCGCGCACCTCGGGATCGGCTGCCGGCATGTCCGCCAACCCATCGACCAAGGCCTTGTAATACAGCATTGTGCCACCCACCAGCAGCGGAATCTTGCCCCGCGAGGTGATCTCGGCCATGGCCTGGAGCGCGTCACGACGGAAATCAGCCGCCGAATAAGCCTCGGCCGGGTCGAGGATGTCGATCAGGCGATGGGGAAACTCGGCCAGCAGTTCCTTCGACGGCTTGGCGGTGCCGATGTCCATGCCCCGGTAGACCAGGGCCGAATCGACACTGATCAACTCGCAGGGCAAGACCTTGGTCAACTCGATGGCCAGGTCGGTCTTGCCGGCGGCGGTCGGCCCCATCAGGAAAATCGCGGGTGGCAACTGGCTCATCAACGACCGCGCAGGAACAGTTTGTCCAGGTCGTCCAGGCCCAATTGGGTCCAGGTCGGCCGGCCATGGTTGCATTGACCGCTGCGCTCGGTGTTTTCCATGTCCCGCAGCAGGCCGTTCATTTCCGGCAGGGCCAGGCGCCGGTTGGCGCGGATCGCGCCGTGGCAGGCCATGGTACCGAGCAGTTCGTTCAGGTGCGCCTGGATGCGGTCGCTGGTGCCATATTCCATCAAGTCAGCCAGTACGTCGCTGACCAGGCGATTGGCCTCGGCCTGCTTCAACAACGCCGGGATCTGGCGGATCGCCAGGGTTTCGGGCCCCAGACGCTGCAATTCGAAGCCCAGGCGCTGGAACCAGGCCACATGTTCTTCGGCGCAATCGGCTTCGCGCTGGCTGACGGCCAGGGACTCGGGCACCAACAGTGGCTGGCCGCTCAGGCCTTCGCTGGCCATGGCGATTTTCAGCCGCTCGTACATGATCCGTTCATGGGCGGCGTGCATGTCCACCAGGACCAGGCCCTGGGCATTTTCCGAGAGGATATAAATGCCTTTGAGTTGCGCCAGGGCATAGCCCAGCGGCGGGATATCGCCTTGGCCGTCGGGCATCGCCGCCGCTCCAGCTTCCGGCAAGGGTTTGAAGAACTCGCGATAGGCCGCCTGGGCCTCGGCTGTCGGCACGCTGGATTGCGGACGCGGAGTGTATTGGTATTGATAGCCGCTGCCGGTACCGCTCCCGGCCGTGTTGTAGCTCGGCTGAGGCTGGGGCTGCTCCAGCAGTGCGTTGGCCGCCAGGCGCATTTCGCCCTGAGGCCCGAATTCGCCAGCTTCCAACCCCGTTGGCCGGACCATGCCGCCCACCGCCGCCGGAGCCGCCAGTTGATCTTCCGGGCGCACATCGCCCAACGCACGGTGCAAGGTGCCGTAGAGGAAATCGTGGACCATGCGCCCGTCACGGAAACGTACTTCGTGCTTGGTCGGGTGTACGTTGACGTCGACCACGGCCGGATCGACTTCGAAAAACAGCACGAAGGTCGGATGCCGGCCATTGAACAGCACATCGCGATACGCCTGGCGCACCGCGTGGGCCACCAATTTGTCGCGCACCGCCCGGCCGTTCACGTAGAAGTACTGCAAGTCCGCCTGACTGCGGGAAAAGGTTGGCAAGCCGACCCACCCCCACAGGCGCAAGCCATTGCGCTCCACCTCGATGGGCAATGCCTGCTCCAGGAAACCTGCGCCGCACACCGCGCCGACACGTCGGGCGCGGGCCGCATCATCGTGGGCCTCGTGCAGGCTGAGGATGGTCTTGCCGTTGTGGCGCAAATGGAACGCCACATCAAAGCGCGCCAGGGCCAGGCGCTTGATGACTTCTTGCAGATGATCGAATTCAGTCTTCTCGGCCTTGAGGAACTTGCGCCGGGCCGGGGTGTTGAAGAACAAGTCGCGCACTTCCACCGAGGTGCCCACTGGATGGGCCGCGGGCTGCACGCGAGACGCCATGTCGCGGCCTTCGGTCTCGACCTGCCAGGCCTGCTCGGCATCGCGGGTGCGGGAGGTAAGGGTCAGGCGCGACACCGAACTGATGGATGCCAGCGCCTCGCCCCGAAACCCCAAGCTCATGACCCGCTCGAGGTCTTCCAAGTCGCGGATCTTGCTGGTGGCATGACGCGCCAGGGCCAGCGGCAGGTCGTCAGAGGAAATCCCGCCACCGTCATCGCGCACCCGCAGCAGCTTGACGCCGCCCTGCTCGACATCCACATCGATGCGCCTGGCCCCGGAGTCGAGGCTGTTTTCCAGCAATTCCTTGATCACAGACGCCGGACGCTCGACCACTTCGCCAGCGGCGATCTGGTTCGCCAGCCGCGGGCTGAGCAGTTCGATGCGCGCGTTGCTGCCGATCACTTCATCACTCATTGCTGGACCGCCACTTCATTGCCGGGAATGGTCAGGGTCTGGCCAATCTTGAGCTCATCGCTCTTGAGATTGTTGGCACTGCGCAAGGTGGCGGGCGACACCTGATAGCGCACGGCGATCATCGCCAGGGTTTCGCCGGGGCTGACCCGATGGTCCCGCGGGCCTTGGGCAATCTTGCCCGAGTCGCGCAACCAGGCGATGTAGGTGCCTGGCGGTGGGTTTTGCTGGAAGAACTGCCGCACGCCGCTGCTGATGGAGCGTGCCAGCGCCTGCTGGTGGTTGGCGGACGACAGCTTGGAGGCTTCATTGGCGTTGGAGATAAACCCGGTCTCCACCAGGATCGACGGGATGTCCGGCGACTTGAGCACCATGAATCCTGCTTGCTCGACGCGCTGCTTGTGCAGCGGCGTGACCCGACCGATGTTGCTCAGGACCTTCTGGCCGACGTTCAGGCTGGAGGTCAACGAGGCGGTCATCGACAAATCGAGCAACACACCGGCGAGCATCCGGTCCTTGTCGTCGAGGCTGACATTGCCGGCACCGCCGATCAGGTCGGAACGGTTTTCGCTGTCGGCCAGCCAACGGGCAGTCTCGGACGTGGCACCGCGGTCGGACAGGGCAAACACCGAGGCCCCGAACGCTGCCGCCGAAGGCGCGGCGTCGGCGTGGATGGAGACGAACAGGTCGGCGCCTTTCTTGCGGGCGATCTCGGTACGCCCACGCAAGGGAATGAAGTAGTCGCCGGTACGGGTCAGTTCGGCGCGGAAGCCTTTCATGCCGTTGACCTGGCGTTGCAATTCGCGGGCGATGGACAGCACCACGTCTTTTTCCCGCTGCCCGCGCGAGCCTGAGGCGCCCGGGTCTTCGCCGCCGTGACCGGCGTCGATCACCACGATGATGTCGCGCTTGCCAGCCGGGGCCGGTGGCAGCTTGAGTGCAGGTTCGGTCGGGGTCACTGGCACCGCTGGCACCGTGGCGACATTGGTCGGCGGCGGCGGAGGTGGCGCCGCATCGGCCGGGTTGTCGAACAGGTCCACCACCAGCCGGTTGCCGTATTGGGCATTCGGGGCCAGGGTGAAGCTTTTCGGGGTCACGGCTTTTTTCAGGTCGATGACCACCCGCAGGTCGGTCGGCGTACGCTGGGCCGAACGCATCGCGGTAATCGGCGTGTTGGCGGTCGCCACGTTCAATGGCGCGCCCAGGGACGCGCCGTTGATGTCAATCACCAGGCGATCCGGGGCGGTCAGGGTGAATACGCTGTGCTGCACCGGGCCCGTCAGGTCGAACACCAGCCGTGTGTTGTCCGGCGCCCGCCAGAGGCGAACGCTGTTGACCTTTGTCTCGGCCACAGCATCGACGGCCAGTGCCGTAAGCAACAGTCCTACGACAGCAACCACCGCGCGAAAGCGCATACCAAACCCCATCATCAATTAGTTTTCCAATGCCAAAGCGGCACACCACGACTCGCCACGCGAGCCTTGCGGCGTCAGTTTCAGCGAACGCCCGCCGTTCTGCGCGCCAATGGTAATGGTCAGGTCGGGCTTTGGCAAAAAGCCTGCACCCTTCTGGGGCCATTCGATCAGGCACAAGGCGTCATCTTCGAAATAATCGCGAATACCGAGGAATTCCAGCTCCTCCGGATCCACCAGTCGATACAGGTCGAAATGGAAGGCGCGAATGTCGCCGATCTCGTAGGGCTCGACCAGGGTGAACGTAGGGCTCTTGACGGAGCCGACGTGCCCGAGACCGCGAATGATGCCACGGGACAGGGTGGTTTTCCCCGCGCCGAGGTCGCCTTCGAGAAAAATCAGGCCGTGGCCGGCGGTGATCTGCGCGATGCGGGCACCAAATTGTGTCATGGCTTGTTCGTCCGCCACGTACAGGGTTACTTCAGACACGGTGAATGCTCCTCCAACAACTGACGAATGGCCGGAATCAGATCGGTGGCTGCCACCCCCCGACCCGAGCGACCGGCCTGGGCACCGGCATTGGCATGCAGCCAGACCGCCAGGCACGCGGCCTCGAACCCCTCCATGCCCTGAGCCAGCAAGGCGCCGACCACGCCGGCCAGCACATCCCCCAGGCCTGCTGTGGCCATGGCCGGATGGCCCTGGCTGCAAACCGCCAGGCGACCGTCCGGGCTGGCAATCAGGCTGCCAGCGCCCTTGAGGATCACCGTGGCGGCGTATTTCTGGCTCAATGCATGGGCTGCCGCTGGACGGTCGGCCTGCACCTGGGCTGTGGATAACGCCAACAATCGGGCCGCTTCGCCTGGGTGCGGGGTGATGACGCACTGTTCAGGCAGGCGGACATCGCCGCTGCAGAGCAGATTCAGCGCATCGGCATCCCATACTTGCGGCAGCGGCGCATTGGCCGCCGCCGACAACAGGCTGCGCCCCCATGCGGCCTGGCCCAAGCCCGGCCCGACCACCAGCACGCTGGCCTGCTGGAGCAAGCCCATCAATTGGTTCGCCGAATGGGTGCCTTGCACCATCACTTCCGGCAAACGCGTCAGCGCGGCGGATACGTGCTCGCTGCGGGTCGCCAGCGAAACCATCCCCGCACCGCAGCGCAGGGCGCTTTCGGCGCTCATCTGGATGGCGCCGCCAAAGCCCCGGTCGCCACCGATCAACAGCACGTGACCGAACTTGCCTTTGTGGGACGTGGCGGCACGAGGTGTCAGACGTGGCAGATTATGGGGTGAGAGCAATCGGGCACTGGCCGGTGCCGCGTCAACAATATCTGGATCGGCGTGCAGGTCGTTGAACACCAGTTCGCCGACCCGGTCCGCCGCTTCGCCGGTAAACAGGCCCAGCTTCAAGCCAATAAAGGTCACGGTGAGATCGGCCACCACCGCCGTGCCCAGCACCCGGCCGGTATCGGCGCACAAGCCCGAGGGGATATCCACCGCCGCGACCGGCAGACCGCTGACGTTGATCGTATCGATAGCCCGCACATAAGGCTCGCGCACCTCGCCACTCAAGCCCGTGCCGAGCAGCGCATCCAGCAACACGCCGCGCAACTCTGCCTCATCCGACCACGGCTCCATCGGCACGCCCACCGCCACCGCTTCGGCGTGGGCATTGGCGGCGTCGCCCTGCAAGCGCCGGGGCTCGCCCACCGTCAGCACCCGCACCGCCCAGCCAGCGCGCCGGGCCAAGGTCGCGACCAGATAGCCATCGCCGGCGTTGTTGCCATGCCCGGCCAGCACCGTCAGCTCGTGGGCATCAGGCCAGCGCCGGACAATCGCTCGCCAGGTGGCGCGGGCGGCGCGTTGCATCAATTCGAAACCGGCGGTGCCGGCCGCGATCAGTTGTGCGTCGAGGGCCCGGACCTGCGCGGCGCTGTACAGCGCGTCGGGAAAATCATCTTTAGTGTGCGGCATGCGTCTTCGGGCTCCGATGTCTGGCAGAATTATACGCATCTCAGCTCTGGTTTCTCTCGCCTCATGCCTGCCATTCCCACAGACCTCCCCGCCCTCGCCCAATCCATCAAGGAGTGGGGCCGCGAGCTGGGCTTCCAGCAGGTCGGCATCAGCGGCCTGGACCTTGCCGAGCATGAGCAACACCTGCAACGCTGGCTCGATGCCGGGTACCACGGCGAAATGGACTACATGGGCGCCCACGGCAGCAAACGCTCGCACCCCGAGGAACTGGTGCCGGGTACGCTACGGGTGGTTTCCCTGCGCATGGACTACCTGTCGGGCGATACGCACATGGCGCAGATGCTCGGCCAACCGGAGAAAGCCTACGTCTCGCGTTATGCATTGGGCCGCGATTACCACAAATTGATCCGTAAACGTGTGCAGCAACTGGCAGAAAAAATTCAGGCGGTGATCGGCCCCTTCGGTTATCGCGCCTTCGTCGACAGTGCTCCAGTCCTGGAAAAAGCCATCGCCGAACAGGCCGGCCTGGGCTGGATCGGTAAAAACACCTTGGTGTTGAACCGCAAGGCCGGAAGCTATTTCTTCCTGAGCGAGCTGTTTGTCGACCTGCCACTGCCGGTGGACCCGCCCCATGCCAGCGAACATTGCGGGAAATGCACCGCGTGCCTGGACATCTGCCCTACGAATGCCTTCATCGGGCCCTACGTGCTCGATGCCCGCCGCTGCATTTCCTACCTGACCATCGAGCTGAAAAGCGCCATCCCCGAGGAGCTGCGGCCGTTGATCGGCAACCGGGTGTTCGGCTGCGATGACTGCCAGATCGTCTGTCCCTGGAACCGCTTCGCCCGGCCGGCCGGGGAAAGCGACTTCAAGCCGCGGCACAACCTGGACAATGCCGGGCTGGCCGAGCTGTTCATGTGGGACGAGGCGACGTTCCTGAACAGCACCGAAGGCTCGCCGCTGCGCCGCGCCGGGTACGAGCGCTGGCTGCGCAACCTGGCAGTGGGCCTGGGTAATGCGCCGTCAACGATTCCCGTGCTGCAAGCGCTGCAGGCGCGACGCGACTACCCGTCGGAGTTGGTGCGCGAGCATGTGGAGTGGGCGTTACGGCAACATGCCGAGCGTCAAACCTCGTCGTTGTAGACGAACTTCGGCATTTCCCAGTGAAAACGAATCGCCAGGAGCCGCAGCAGGAAACCACCGAACAAGGTAATGAGGATCGCCTGCTCACTCGGCAGTTGCAGGAAGACGCACAGCAGATAGCACCATGCCGCGGCAAATGAAACGCTGGCATAGAGCTCGCGACGGAAGATCAGCGGAATATCGTTGCAGAAAATGTCCCGCAAAATACCGCCGAACACCCCAGTGATCACTCCGCTGACCGACGCCACCAGCATGCCATGGCCCATTTCCAGGGCCGTCATGCAGCCGATCAGGGTGAACGCCACCAGCCCCGCGGCGTCGAGCACCAGGAACAATGAACGCAGGTGGCGCATCCAGCGCGCCAGGAACACCGTCAGCATCGCCGCCGCGGTGGTCAGCACCAAGTATTCCGGGTGTTTGACCCAGGTGAGCGGGTAATGACCGAGCAGCACGTCACGCACCGAACCGCCACCCAGCGCCGTGACACAGGCGATCAGCACCACGCCGAACCAGTCCATGCCGCGGCGCCCGGCAGACAAGGCGCCGGTCATGGCTTCGGCGGTGATGGCGATCAGATAAAGCATCAGCAACATGGTGGCGGTCCTTGCAGGAAGGCGCGCAGTCTAGCCATTTCGGGCAGGCACCAAAAGAGGGCAAGGCAACGACTTCCACCTAAACATGCCGCCTCTGGTCCAAACCGATCCCTGTGGCGAGGGAGCTTGCTCCCGCTCGGCTGCGCAGCAGTCGCAAACCGGACAATGCGGTCTACCTGAAGGACGGTTGGGGCCTGCTGCGCAGGCCAGCGGGAGCAAGCTCCCTCGCCACAAAAGCAATCTCGCCGGTCGCCGGGTGCCGGTTAGAACTTGATGAAATGCTTGCGGTAATGCTGCAACTCGGCGATGGACTCGCGGATGTCGTCCAGGGCCAAGTGGCTGCCGCCCTTCTGGAAGCTGTCACGCACTTCTGGAGCCCAACGGGCGGCCAGTTCCTTGAGGGTGGAGACGTCCAGGTTGCGGTAGTGGAAATAGCTTTCCAGGGATTTCATGTGGGTATAAAGGAAGCGACGGTCCTGGCAGATGCTGTTGCCGCAGATCGGCGACTTGCCCTTGGGCACCCACTGCTCCAGGAAGGCGATGGTCTGGGCTTCGGCCTCAGCCATGCTGATCTTGCTCTCGCGTACCCGCTGGGTCAGGCCCGAGCCGCCGTGCTGGCGGGTGTTCCATTCGTCCATGCCGGCCAGGATCTCGTCGCTGTGATGGATCGCGATCACCGGGCCTTCGGCCAGGGTGTTGAGGTCGCTGTCGGTGACGATGGTGGCCATTTCGATGATGACGTCGGTGTCCGGGTTCAGACCGGTCATTTCCAGGTCGATCCAGATCAGGTTCTGCGGGTTTTGCATAGGGAAGCTCCTCGGCGTAGCCACGCAGTTTAGCCTAGGCCGGCCCTTGGGCGTGCTAAACTCGCGGCCGTTTTACCCTATTCGCTGCATTTCTTCATACGGAACACCCATGGCCAAACGCCAACTCAATCGTCGTCAGAACTGGCGCATCGAAAAGATCCAGGGCGAGCGCGCCGCCCGCGCCGCCAAACGCGAGTCCAGTGCTGTCGAAGCCTTGGAAGGTGGCGACCTGGGCCCGGAACAGACCGGCCTGGTGATCGCCCACTTCGGTGTGCAGGTCGAGGTCGAGGCCCGGGAAGGCGAGCTGGCCGGCCAAGTGTTCCGTTGTCACTTGCGCGCCAACCTGCCGGCCCTGGTCACGGGCGACCAAGTCGTCTGGCGTGCCGGCAACCAGGGCATCGGTGTGATCGTGGCGCAATTGCCACGCCACACCGAGCTGTGCCGTCCGGACAGCCGTGGTCAGCTCAAGCCGGTAGCGGCCAACGTCGACATGATCGTCATTGTATTCGCGCCCCTGCCCGAGCCCCACGCCAACCTGATCGACCGTTATCTGGTGGCCGCCGAACACGCCGGCATCCGCCCGTTGTTGCTGCTCAACAAGTTCGACCTGATCGACGAGCACAACGCCCCGGCGCTGAACGCCCTGCTGTCGGTCTATCGGGATCTGGGTTATCCGGTGCTGGAAGTCTCGGCCCATCACGGCAACGGCATGGAGCAATTGCAACAACAACTGGACGGGCGCATCAGTGTGTTCGTCGGCCAGTCTGGCGTCGGCAAGTCTTCGCTGGTCAACAGCCTGCTGCCGGAAGTCGAGACGCGCGTCGGGCCGCTGTCCGAGCTGTCCGGCCAGGGCACCCACACCACCACCACCGCGCGGTTGTTCCACTTCCCCGGCGGCGGTGAATTGATCGACTCGCCGGGCATCCGTGAATTCGGCCTGGGCCACGTCAGCCGGGCCGATGTCGAGGCCGGGTTCATCGAATTCAATGACCTGATCGGCACCTGCCGCTTCCGCGACTGCAAGCACGACCGCGAACCTGGTTGCGCGCTGCTCAAGGCGCTGGAAGAAGGTCGCGTGCATCAGCAACGGATGAACAGCTACCGCTCGATCATCGCCAGCTTGCCGGAAAGCAGTTACTGACCCGGAATGTGAGCCGGACACCATTGTGGCGAGGGAGCTTGCTCCCGCTGGGCTGCGAAGCAGCCCCAAAACCTGCCAAATGCGGAGCATCAGACACACCATTTACGACTGCTTCGCAGCCGAGCGGGAGCAAGCTCCCTCGCCACAAAGGCAAGCACGCCTCAGTTGAACAGTGCCTCACAAAAAAGCCGACAATGATGTCGGCTTTTTTATGGATCACTGTGCCGACGGCTCGGCCGGTTTCGGCGCGGCGTCGTCGAACAGGTTCAGACGCTCGCGCAACTCATGGGCCGGCACGGGTTGCTGGTCCGCCGGCAAGGCGTTCGGATCAGCCGCCGCGCCAGGCGTCGTCGGTGCTTCACCCGGTGCGCCCTGCCCCTGGGCCGGATCCGGCGGCGGATCATCGGTTTGCGAACCTTCGATGGCTTGCTGGGCCTTCTTGGTCAACACCACGATATCGATACGTCGGTTGACCGGGTTGAACGGGTCCTTGCGATCGAACAACGCCGAGGACGCATAACCGACCACCCGCGCCACCTGCTCGTCCGGATAACTGCCGGCCACCAAGGCGCGACGGGCCGCGTTGGCGCGGTTGGCGGAAAGCTCCCAGTTACCGAAGTCTCCTTTGCCAACGTAGGGCTTGGCATCGGTATGACCGCTGATGCTGATTTTGTTCGGCACCGCTTTGATGGTGTCGGCCATGGCCAGCAAAATGTCTTCGAAATAAGGCTTCAGGCGCGCGCTGCCGGAATCGAACATCGGCCGGTTCTCGGCGTCCATGATCTGGATGCGCAAGCCGTTCGGCGTGATTTCGAACAGGATCTGGTCCTTGAATTTCTGCAGTTGCGGGTTCTCTTCGACCTTGTTCTGCAACTCTTGCAGCAACAACTCCAGGCGTTCGCGCTCGATCTGCTCGGCCATCCCTTCGACCTGCTCGGAGTCCACCGTCACCTTGTCAGGCTGGGGCTGGGACTTGACCTCGGGGTTGAGTGTGTTTTCCGGGGCCAGGGTCGGTGAACCGCCCAGGTCGATGATGTAGGGCGTGCCGCTTTCGGAAAAGCCGACCGGGTCCTTGAAGTAACCGGCGATGGCGATCTTCTGTTCCGGGGTCGCCGTGGACAGCAACCACAGCACCAGAAAGAACGCCATCATCGCCGTTGCGAAGTCGGCGAAGGCAATTTTCCAAGCACCGCCATGGTGCCCGCCGGCAATGCGCTTGACGCGCTTGACGATGATCGGCTGGTTATTTTCCATGAGTTAGCGACCGCGAACCGCTTGTTCCAGCTCGGCGAAGCTTGGACGGTGCGCCGGGTACAGGACCTTGCGACCGAACTCCACCGCCAACGATGGCGGCATGCCCGAGGCCGAAGCCACCAGGGACGCCTTGATGGCTTCATAGACGTTGAGCTCTTCCTTGGCATCATGGGCCAGGGAATGGGCCAGCGGACCGAAGAAACCGTACGCGGCCAAAATACCGAAGAAGGTACCCACCAGTGCCGCACCCACGTGCAGGCCGATGGATTTCTGGTCGCCATCGCCCAGGGACGCCATGGTCACCACAATCCCCAATACCGCCGCGACGATACCGAAGCCAGGCATGCCGTCGGCGATGCCGTTGACCGCGTGGGAGGGGTGCTCCAGGTCTTCCTTGAGGCTGTACAGCTCCATGTCGAACAGGCCTTCGAGCTCATGGGGCGCCATGTTGCCGGACGACATAATGCGCAGGTAATCGCAGATGAACGCCGTCATGCGGGCGTCCTTGAGCACAGCCGGGTACTTGGCGAAAATCGGGCTGGCGGCGGCGTCTTCGATGTCGCCTTCGATCGCCATCATGCCTTCGCGGCGGCTCTTGTTGAGGATCTCGTAGATCAGCCCCAGCACCTCGAGGTAGAAGGTGTGGCTAAAGCGCGAACTGAACATGCCCAGGGATTTCTTGAGCACGTGCATCGTCATATAGCCAGGGTTGGCCTGCAGAAATGCACCGAGGGCGGCGCCACCGATGATCAACACCTCGAAGGGTTGGACCAGGGCCGCAATCTTGCCATGGGAGAGCACGTATCCGCCGAGTACGCTCGCGAACACGACAATGATGCCGATAATTTTAGCCATAGATAGAAAGTACTTATTTAAGTCGGGTTCAAGGTCATATTCGGAAGCTGAAAAATCTCTTCTTCTACTTATCGGCAAAACTGCGCCAGACTATAGTCAGTTCCGGCGAAAAGCCAATTTTGCCCCGTTCCGGGCGTAGATACCCTTTGCGATGATCACGTCCAACCATGGCTAACGAAACGAAGGTTCCAACTCCACGACCGACCACCCTCGAAGGCTGGGTCAAGCTGCTCGATGGCGTGCACCTGCCGGTGCCCCAGGCCAGCCATGACCTGGTCTGCAAGGCCCTTGCCGACAGTCGCCGCTCGTTACGTGACATCGCCGAATTGATGCAGGACAGCCCCGCCCTGGCCCTGAGCGTCATCCGCGAGGCCAACTATCACACCCATGGCAGCCTTGCGGAACCTGCGGAAAATCTCGAAGTGGCCATCAACCGCCTCGGCCTCAAGCGTACCGAAGAACTGCTCGCGCGCTTGCCGTCGTTGCCAGGGCACGAAATCCCCATCGCCTTGCGCCAGCTGCAATTGATCAGCCAACACGCCACGCAACAGGCCAATGGCTTTTTTGCCAGCCGCCTGGCGCGGCTGTGGCAGGACATTCACTGGGGCAGCTTGCTGTTTCTCTCGCCGCTCTGGCCATTGGCCTTGACTCACCCGCGATTGCTGGGGGAGTGGGAATTGCGGGTCGTCCACAAACGCGAACCCGCGCGCAAGGTAGAGCGCGAATTGTTCGGCGTCAGCCTGCTGAAAATCTGCCTGGCGCTGGTGGAGGCCTGGCGCTTGCCGATCTGGGTGATACAAGGTTATCGCCTGCTGCTCAATGAACGCCGCGAGCTGGTGCAGGTTCTGCGCATCGCCCGGGACAGCGAGCACCCGCTGCGCCAGCAGAATCGCCTGGACGACGACCCAACCCTGCGGCGCTGGCTCAATCAACCGGCCAATACCGTGTTGCTGGCCAATGGCCTGGCACTTTCAGCGCAACAGGCCTGGGACGGCCCCCACAGTGCCCGCTGGCAATACCTCACCAGTTTGTACCTGCAGATGCCGATGGATGAGGTCCAGCAACAACTGCACCAACAAGCCGTCACCAGCGCCCGTCATGACGCCATGCCAGACCTCTGGCATCCGGCCGTGGCGTTGCTCTGGCCCTGGGGCAGCCGTCGCATCCACCCCGGCTTGCTAGCGCCCCCACCACCCAGCGCCGAGGACCTGAGCCAGTGGCGCAAGCAATGCTCCGCGCTGCTGGTGGAACCGAGCCCCTTCAGCAATGCCATGCACCTGACCACCTCGGCACGGGACGTCTTGGTGGCCTGTGGCATGCGCCGGGTGATGATCCTGATGGCCGACCGCAACCAGACCAGTGTGCGCGTACACCAGACCGCCGGCCTGCCCAAAGAAGCCGCGGCCATGAGCTTTACCATCAGCCAGAGCAAAATAGTGCAACGATTGCTGGCTCAGCAGGCCCAGGTTCGCCTGAACCCGGACAACAACGCGCAGTTTTCGGCGCTGCTGCCACCGGGCCTGCGCAGCCTGTTCCGCGGGGAGCACCTGCTGCTGCGCTCGCTGACCTGCAATGGCCGGGTGATCATGCTGGTGGTGGTGGACCAGGGCGGCGGGCCGTTCTCGGACGTGACCGTACAAGCCTTCGGCAAAACCGTGCAATGCATCGAAAGGGCCCTGCATACCTTTACCAACCGCGGCCGCTGAACTTGCTACAATCTTTTCCCTTTGCGCCCCTGGAGACCTCACATGCCTGACTTCTCTGGCTTGCCGTTGGTGATCGAGCCGAACGAGCTGCTGCCGCGCCTCGACGCCCGCGAACTGATTCTGGTGGACCTGACCAGCGCCGCCCGCTACAGCACCGGCCATATCCCTGGCGCACGCTTCGTCGACCCCAAGCGTACCCAGCTGGGTCAACCGCCGGCGCCAGGCCTGCTGCCGGCCAAAGCCGACCTCGAAGCCCTGTTCGGCGAGCTCGGGCACAACCCGGACGCGGTCTACGTGGTCTATGACGATGAAGGCGGCGGCTGGGCCGGGCGGTTTATCTGGTTGCTGGACGTGATCGGTCACTCCAACTATCACTACCTCGACGGCGGCTTGCTGTCGTGGCTGGACGAAGGCCTGCCGGTGTCCGTCGACGTGCCTGCGCCCGTCGCAGGCCCGGTCAGCCTGACACTGCACGAAGCGCCCACCGCCACCCGTGAGTACCTGCAAAGCCGTCTCGGTGCTGCCGACCTGGCGATCTGGGACGCTCGCGGCCCGCTGGAGTATTCGGGCGAAAAAGTCGTCGCAGCCCGAGGCGGGCACATTCCCGGCGCGGTCAATTTCGAATGGACTGCTGGCATGGATCAAGCGCGCAACCTGCGCATCCGCAAGGACATGCCGCAAATTCTCGAACGATTAGGCATCACGCCCGACAAGGAAATCATCACCCACTGCCAGACTCACCACCGCTCCGGCTTCACCTACCTGGTGGCCAAGGCGCTCGGTTATCCACGGGTCAAAGGCTATGCCGGTTCCTGGGGCGAATGGGGCAACCACCCCGACACACCCATCGAGCTTTGAAGGTTCTTAAGGACAATTAATGAAAAACCGTTTGTTCATCCTCACTCAATACCTGCTGCCCCACCACCTGTTGTCGCGGCTGGCCGGCTGCATTGCCGAATGCCGCGTGCGCTGGTTCAAGAACGCCTTCACCGCTTGGTTTGCCAAGCGCTACCAAGTGGACATGTCCCAGGCACTGGTGGAAGACCTGACTGCCTACGAGCACTTCAACGCCTTCTTCACCCGCGCCCTGAAAGACGGCGCACGCCCGCTGGACGACACCCCGGGTGCGATCCTCAGCCCCGCCGACGGTGCCGTCAGCCAGCTCGGCCCGATCGAGCACGGCCGGGTCTTCCAGGCCAAGGGCCACAGTTTCAGCGTGCTGGAACTACTGGGCGGTGACGCGGCCAACGCGGCGCCGTTCATGGGCGGCGACTTCGCCACCATCTACCTCTCCCCCAAGGACTACCACCGCGTGCACATGCCGCTGGCCGGCACCCTGCGGGAGATGGTCTACATCCCTGGGCGGATTTTCTCGGTCAATCAGACCACCGCTGAAAACGTTCCGGAGCTGTTCGCCCGCAACGAGCGCGTGGCGTGCATTTTCGACACCGAGCGCGGGCCGATGGCCGTGGTGCTGGTGGGCGCGATGATCGTGGCGTCCATCGAAACCGTCTGGGCCGGGCTGGTGACGCCGCCCAAGCGCCAGCTGAAAACCTTCCGTTATGACGAAGCCGCCCGCGCGCCGATTCATCTGGAAAAAGGCGCCGAACTGGGCCGCTTCAAGCTGGGTTCGACGGCCATCGTGCTATTCGGGCCGGACCAGGTGAAATGGGCCGAAGGCCTGGTGGCCGGTTCGCCAGTGCAGATGGGCCAGGGGCTGGCGCTGCCCAAAGACTGAGTAAAAGAGCAAATGTGGGAGCGAGCTTACTCGCGATGGCGATGCAACAGCCACCTTGATGGCGACTGACCTGGCCTCATCGCGAGCAAGCTCGCTCCCACAGGGCATCCAGCATAGATAGCACACCTCCTTCGACTACAACTGCTAGAGTTGGAAACATCACGTTTATTTCCCGCCGGAGCCCGTACACGGCATGAATGAGACCAGCCCTCTCCAGCTATTGCGCGTCCTGACCCCGACACAATCACGTCTGTCGTTCTGCGATGCTACGCCACGGGACCTCAAGCGCTGGATCGCCAACCTGCCCAAGGCCAACATCGGCGAAACAGCCCGCCTTTTGTACCAAGCCCTTGGCGAACTCAACCAACTGCTCACGCCCAGCGACAATCGCCTGCAACTGCTCGAGCTGCTGCGGCCCGAGGTGTATTACGTCTGCAAGCACCTGGAGCGGCACTTCCTGCAACAGGCCATCGTGCTGGATGAGCGCTCGCGCAAGATCGTCAACCTGTGCCAGGCACTGCAAACCCAGCTGGCGATGGGCTACAAACAGATCGTGGCGCGTATCGCGTCGAAATACACCAAGGACCGAGCCCGCCTGCTGAGCACCGCGCTACAACGGGCGATGCATGCCCTCAATGGTCCGCTGCTGCGTGCCAGTCAGCTATACAGCCCCGTGCCTGAAGGGCTGTGGCTCGATTTGCATCAGTTGCACCGCATCGCCTGCCTGCACCGGTTGCAGCACCTGAGCGTGAGTGACGAACTGGCCAGCCAGGTTCATCAACTGACCCCCGAACAGACCTATGTCGTTGCCCTGTTGCTGGGAGCGTCACGCAGCAATCAACTGCGCCAGAGCCAAATCGGGCGGCTGACCGAAGTGCTCGAAGCCTGGAGCCAGTGGGTCAAGCTGGATCCCGCCAGCAGCACTGCCAGTCTGTTTGCGGTCGCTCCGCAACTGGATGTCGGGCCACGCTACCGCTCCAAGTTCCGGGCCGAACAACAGCCAACCTTGCAGGGCTTCGACCCACAGCCCCTGGTGCGCGCAATCGCCACGCACCTGGAAGAACCTGCCGAGCAAAGCCTGCCGGTACCCGGCGGCATGAGCGTCGATACCTTGCATCACTTGCAAGCCGCTTGGGGCGAAGCAGCGGAACGCAGTTTCCAGCGCACCGAGGGCAATGGCACGCTGACACTGTGCGTGGGCATGAGTGCGCTGCACTATTACCTCGGCGGCGAGCGCTCTTTCAACGAAATACTGAATAGCCCCACCACCCGCAAGGCCCGCTTCGAAGCCTCATCAAGCAAGACAAACGACACCTGGGGCCAGGCCTTCGACGCCGCCCCCGCCGGCGACAGCGACCTGCTGCCCTATGAAGAAATCGAGTACCCGGTCAACCCGAGCGATGATGACGGCAGCCACTCCGACAACCAGCATCACTTCCCCACCTACGACCTGCCGATCATCAACCACAGCCCCGGCGGCTACTGCCTCGGCTGGCCCAAGGAAGTACCGGAACAGCTGCAAGCGGGAGAAATGATCGGCATTCGGGACAGCAGCGACCAAGCCTGGAGCGTTGCCGTGGTGCGTTGGATCCGACAAGTGCGCAACGGCGCCATGCAAATGGGCATCGAACTGGTGGCACCACATGCCCAGCCTTGCGGGCTGCAACTGGTCCGGGAAGAAAATGAGCACGGTCACTACCTGCGCGGGTTGTTGCTTCCCGAGATCAGCGCCATTGACCTGCCCCCGACCATGATCGCCCCCCGCCTGCCTTTCCAGGAGGGCCAGCAAGTGTTGATCAACACCAATGGACAGGAACGCCGCGCCGGCTTGGACCGCCGGGTGACCAGCACCCACAGTTTCAACCAGTTTTCCTATCACTCGGAAGACTCAACCGAAACCGGGGATGGCGGCGACCAGGAAGGGAATTTTGATTCGTTGTGGAAATCGCTCTAGGCCGAACACACACCCTCTGTGGCGAGGGAGCTTGCTCCCGCTGGGGCGCGAAGCGGCCCTAAAACCTGACACCCAGGTGTGTCAGGTTGACCGCATCGGGCCTGCTGCGCAGGCCAGCGGGAGCAAGCTCCCTCGCCACAGGGGTATTTCACTCCCCAAAGGGGTATGGCTCAGAGCTGCCCGTCACGATCCCTGAAGCCCAACAGGTACAACACCCCATCCAGCCCCAGGGTGGAAATTGCCTGCCTGGCCGACTGCTTAACCAGCGGCTTGGCGCGGAACGCCACGCCCAGGCCCGCTATCGCCAGCATCGGCAAGTCGTTGGCACCGTCACCCACAGCGATGGTCTGCTCCAGGCGCAGGCCTTCTTTTTCAGCCAGTTCACGCAGCAGGTCCGCCTTGCGCTGGGCATCGACGATCGGCTCGACGGCCACGCCGGTCACTTTGCCATCCACCACTTCCAGTTCGTTGGCGAACACGTAGTCGATGCCGAGCTTGGCCTGCAACTGCTTGGCGAAGTAGGTGAAGCCGCCGGACAGGATGGCGGTCTTGTAGCCCAGGCGCTTGAGTTCGGCGAACAGCGTCTCTGCGCCTTCGGTCAGGCGCAAGGAAGCGCCAATGGAATCCAGCACGCTGACGTCCAGGCCCTTGAGCAGCGCCAGGCGCTCCTTGAAGCTGGCGCGAAAGTCCAATTCGCCAGCCATGGCCCGCTCGGTAATGGCTGAGACCTTGTCGCCCACGCCGGCCGCCTTGGCCAGTTCGTCGATGACTTCAGCTTCGATCAGCGTCGAGTCCATGTCGAACACCGCCAGGCGGCGGTTGCGGCGGAACAGCGAATCTTCCTGGAAGGCGATGTCGACGTTCAGTTCCTGGGCCACGCTGAGGAACTCGGCACGCAACGCCTGAGGGTCGGCTGGCTCGCCGCGCACGGAAAACTCGATGCAGCCCTTGCCCTTGTCGTCCGGGGTATCCAGCGGCATGCGCCCGGACAGTCGGTCGATGTGATCGATGTTCAGGTCATATTTGGCGGTGATGGAACTGACGCGCTGCAATTGCTCGGCGGTAACCTTGCGGGTCAACAAAGTAACGATGTGGCGCTTCTTGCCCTGGCCGGCCACCCAATGCCGGTAATCGTCCTCGGACACCGGGGTGAAGCGCACCTGTTGGTCGAGCTTGTAGGCGGTGAACAGGATGTCCTTGAGCACCGACTTGCCTTGTTCGGCGTCCGGGATTTCAACCAGGATGCCGAACGACAGTGTGTCGTGGATCACCGCCTGACCGATGTCGAGAATGTTCACACCACCCTGGGCCAGAACGCCGGTAATGGCCGCAGTCAGACCCGGACGGTCGCTGCCAGTGATGTTTATCAGGACGATTTCGCGCAAGGCGCACCCCCGCAGGTGGAAAAAAACCGCATTCTACCCACATTCAGTGACCATCGGGCACCGCCAGTGCTTTGCCGGTCATGGGGCTGTCGCTATACTGCGCGTCAATTTCACGGACAAAGAGCCGAGCTCAGTGAACCGGCCCACGCCAGTCAAAACCGACAACTTCTTCCTGCTGATCTTCCGTGCACTGCGCCACCGTCGTGTGCCGATTGCATTGCGCATTGCCAGCCATAACGTGATCCTGGTCGCCCTGGCCCTGGTCATCTATGCCTGCGTGATGGGTTTGCAATTCAAGCAGGCGATGCACGAGCAGGCCGACGCCCTGGGTGAAAGCCTGACCACCCAGACCGCCACGTCCGCCACCGAGCTGCTGGTGTCCAACGACATCCTCAGCCTCAACGTGCTGCTCAACAACCTGACCAAGAACAAGCTGGTGGCCCACGCCGCCATCTACAGCGTGGACAACCGCATCCTCGCCGAGGCCGGCCAGCGTCCCAAGCCCGGCCTGCTGGGCGAGTCCGGCGGCATGTACCAGAGCAAGATCACCTTCCAGGACGTGACCGCCGGGCAACTGCGCATCAGCCTGGACATGGACCAGTTCCAGCAGCCGATGACCATCAGCCTGCAAAGCATGGGCATCCTCAGCGCGATCCTGCTGGCGCTGGCTTTGGCCCTGAGCCTGCGCCTGGGCCGGCACATCTCGACGCCGTTGCTGCAATTGCGCGTCTGGCTGCGGGACATCGACGAACACACGCCGGCCACCCAGCGCCAGGACGAAATCGGCGACCTGGCCCGGCAACTGCACGCCAGCTTCGCGCCGGAGCCTGAGCCCGTGCCGGAACCTGAAGACATCGACTACGTGGACGACGAGGCCGAGCCGGGCTTCGAAGTGCGTAACCTGCGCGACCCGGGTTTCGACGAAAGCCCGCCGATGCCGACCTCCAAACCGGCGCCACGCCATGTGGTGCGCGCGGTAGAGGATGAGGAAGACGACGACGCCTTCGCCGAGCTGCGTGACGAGTCGGTCGATGGGGCGCCCCGGTCGGTCGTCAAGCCTGCGGCTTCGAACCTGCCCCAACACAGTGCCGTACTGGCCGTGCAACTGGGCGCCCAGGACCAACTGCGCCGCCTGCCCCAGGCACGCCTGAAGGAATTGCTCGAGCGCTACCGCGACTGCCTCGACCAGGCCGCATCGCTCTATCAGGGCGAACTGCACACCCTGAACGATGGCAGCACGCTGATGCTGTTTCACACCGAAGACAGCGGTGACGACTACCTGACCAACGCCATTTGCTGCGGTGAGTTGCTGCGCGCCTTGGGCCACCAGTTGCAGATCGAAGTCGCCGACAGCGGCATCACCCTGCAACTGCAATTGGGCCTGACCCTGGGCGATGGCTTGTTTGGCCTGAGCCAGATCGACCTGCTGCTGACCGAAACCGCCCAGGACGCCCTGGCACTCTCGCAACACAGCCGCAACCTGCTGCTGGTGGAGCGCAAGATCAACGACGACGCCCTGATCCGCCAGCGCGCCCGTATCCGCCCCATCGCCAGCCCCGAAGGCGCGTGCTGCGTGGAACGCTTGATGGAGCCTTATCCATCGATGCTGGAGCGGCAGTTGGCGCGGATGCATGAACGCCAGGCCTGACGCTCAGGACGTGAAATGACGAAGCCTGCAGATGAGTGATGGTCTGCGGGCTTTTTTGTTGCCTTCAGCGTCGCCATCGCGAGCAAGCTCGCTCCCACAGTGGATCTCTGCAAAGATCCAAGACATCACTGAACCTGTGGCGAGGGAGCTTGCTCCCGCTGGGCCGCGAAGCGGCCCCAAAACCATTCAAAACCGCTGAACGCGGGCCTGATGAAAGTGCTTGTCTATGCTCCCACAGGGAGATGCCTGCAAGCCTCAGACCCAGTGTGGAGCGAGCTTGCTCGCGATAGGGCCGGCCCAGGCCCCAGAGATCCAACCGGCAGAAACGACAAAGCCCGCATCAATGCGGGCTTTGTCGTATATCCGGTCCAACCGTCAGAACCTGAACACTTCCATGTCCGTACGAATCGGCAAGGCCATGGGGATCTTGTCCTTGTCCTTTTCTACCGGCTTGGCCGGGGCAGGAGCGGCCTTGCGTGGGACTTCTGCAATAGGTGGCTGGTTGGCCAGGGGCTTGAGCGACACGGACAGCTGTTCGGCCAGGCGTTGCAGGAGCACGCCCTGGGCCTGGACCTGTGCCGCGGTGCTGCCGGCATGTTGCTCTTGCAGATGAACGATGCGGTTTTCACGCACCTTGCCACGACGGTCGATCAATCGCCATTGGGCATCGAGCACAGCCGGCTGGGCTTTACCCGAGTCCAGGCGGGTAATCGACAGCAGCACCTGTACATCCGGGGTGAAGCCTTGAGTCGCGGGTGCCAGCACCACACGCTGGCTGTCCAGATGCCCGGCGACCTGGCGCAGCAGCAACTGATCGATGTCAGAAGACAGGCTGCCAGCCCAACGACCGTCAGTGGCGGCCTGCAGGCTGCCGTCCGGTTGGCGTTGCAATAAGGTTTCACGTTGCAGGTAGTCGGCGATCAGGACCGGCCCCAGCAATACTGCCATGCCTGTGCTTTGCGCAGGCTGGGCCGGGGTTCCGCTGTCCAATTGGTACAGCGACACCGGCTGGTTCATGCTGCAGCCCGCCAGGCCAAGCAGGCCGGCGAGCCACAAAATAGGGAGGCGCAGAGCAGTCATCGTTCCGTCCAGGTGGCAGCCACAAGGCTTACCACAATGAAAAAATACTCGGTCATTATGAAGAACGCTCGGCCACGCCGGCGCTTGAAAGGGCCTATCATCCGTGAATATGCGCGCCGACTCCAGCGCGAAAGTATCGATCTGCGGCATTTAATCGCAGACCGAGCCCTCTAGCACGCCTAATTGAGGTTTTCGACGAGCAGCGCATCGACTCGCTGAAATCCCCTTGGAAGCTTGTTGCCCCGCCGACCACGTTCACCCTTGTAATGCTCAAGATCGTCAGCCTTCAACGAAAGCGTGCGCTTGCCTGCCTGTAGCACAAGCGTGGCGCCTTCCGGCAACACTGCAATATCCGTGACATATTCCTCACGGCTGGCGACCCGTTCGCCGGAAATACCAATAATCTTGTTGCCCTTGCCTTTACCCAGCTGCGGCAGGTCGCTGATCTTGAACACCAGCAACCGGCCTTCGGTAGTGACCGACGCCAGCCAGTTGCTCTCCCGATCGGCCACCGGCCGTGGCGCAATCACCTTGGCGTTGTTCGGCAGGCTCAACAACGCCTTGCCCGCCTTGTTCTTGGCTTGCAGATCCTCGCCCTTGACCACGAACCCGTAACCCGCGTCCGATGCAATTACGTACAGTCCTTCATCATCAGGCATCAGCACGCATTCAAAAGTTGCACCCGGCGGTGGCGTTAAACGACCGGTCAGCGGTTCGCCCTGACCACGAGCCGACGGCAGGGTGTGGGCTGACACCGAATAGCTGCGCCCGGTGGAGTCGACGAATACCGCAAACTGGTTGGAACGTCCGGCCGCCAGGGCCTTGAAGCCGTCCCCGGCCTTGTAGGAAAGCCCCGTCGCGTCAATATCATGACCCTTGGCGGAGCGCACCCAACCTTTTTCTGACAGCACGACGGTCACTTTCTCGTTTGGCAGAAGATCGTGCTCGCTCAGCGCCTTGGCTTCGGCACGCTCGACGATTGGCGAGCGACGGTCGTCGCCGTAGGTTTCGGCGTCCTTGAGCAGTTCGGTGCGTACCAGCTTCTTGAGCTTGGCTTCGCTGCCCAGCAGGGCTTGCAGCTTGGCCTGCTCCTTGAGCAACTCATCCTGCTCGGCGCGCAGCTTCATCTCTTCCAACCGCGCCAACTGCCGCAGACGAGTGTCGAGAATGTAGTCAGCCTGGATTTCGCTCAGGGCAAAACGCTCGATCAGGCTGGCCTTGGGGTGCTCCTCGGTGCGGATAATGTGGATCACTTCATCCAGGTTGAGGTAGGCAATCAGCAAACCGTCCAACAGGTGCAGGCGACGCTCGACCTTGTCCAGGCGGAATTGCAGGCGCCGGCGCACGGTCTTGACCCGGAATTCCAGCCACTCCACCAGCAATGCCCGCAGGTTTTTCAACTGTGGCTTGCCGTCCAGGCCGATGATGTTGATGTTGACCCGGTAGCTGGACTCCAGGTCGGTGCTGGCGAACAGGTGCTGCATCAGCGCGTCGTGATCGACTCGGCTGTTGACCGGAATAATCACGATGCGGCACGGGTTTTCGTGATCGGATTCGTCGCGCAAGTCAGCCACTTGCGGCGCTTTCGACGGTTTTGCCTGCATCATCGCGGCAATCTGTTCCAAGACCTTGGCCCCGGAGACCTGATGCGGCAGCGCCGTGACAATGATGTCGCCGTCTTCAACGTGATACACGGCGCGCATGCGCACCGAACCACGGCCGGTCTCGTAGATTTTCAGCAGGTCGGCACGGGGGGTGATGATTTCCGCTTCGGTCGGGTAGTCCGGGCCCTGGATGTGCTCGCAGAGCTGTTCCACCGTGGCTTTCGGTTCGTCGAGCAGACGCACGCACGCCGTGGCCACTTCCCGCAGGTTGTGGGGCGGCACGTCGGTGGCCATGCCCACGGCGATGCCAGTGGTGCCGTTGAGGAGGATATTCGGCAAACGTGCTGGCAGAACCAGGGGTTCGTCGAGGGTGCCGTCGAAATTCGGCCCCCAGTCCGCGGTGCCCTGGCCCAGCTCGCTGAGCAGCACTTCGGAATAACGCGACAACCGCGCCTCGGTGTAACGCATGGCCGCGAAAGACTTGGGATCGTCCGGCGCACCCCAGTTGCCCTGCCCATCCACCAGGGTGTAGCGATAGCTGAATGGCTGGGCCATCAGCACCATGGCTTCATAGCAGGCCGAGTCGCCGTGGGGGTGGAACTTACCGAGCACGTCACCGACGGTACGCGCCGATTTCTTGTGCTTGGAATCAGCATCCAGCCCCAGCTCACTCATGGCATAGATGATCCGCCGCTGAACCGGCTTCAAACCATCGCCGATGTGCGGCAAGGCACGGTCCATGATCACGTACATGGAGTAATTGAGGTAGGCATTTTCGGTGAAGTCAGCCAGCGATCGGCGTTCTACGCCGTCTAAGCTGTCTGCAAGAATGTCGCTCATGCGGGCCTCATCAGTTCGTTGTCTGGCGCAGCAGCATGGTGCCGTCGCGCTGGGTAAATTCAAGTTTGTTCAGGGCGCTCATGCCCAGCAGCACTTGCGTGCCACCCAGGCCTGGCGCCACCAGGGCACGCACATCACGCAAGACGATGTCGCCCAATTGCAGCCGGTCGATGCGGGTGCGATAGCCCTCGCTCAAACCGTTGGCGGTACTCAACGTCACGCCGAAACCTTTTTCCAGCTTGAGGCGCTCGGCCAACTCCACCGGAATCGCCACGTCGGTGGCGCCCGTGTCGAGCATGAAATCCACCGGTTGGCCGTTGATCTGGCCGCTGGCGACGAAATGCCCCTGTTGATTGCCGACCAGCTTCACCTCGATAAAACCTTCACCTTTTTGCGAGTACACCTGGGTATTGGGGTTTTGCTGGCGCTGTTCCCATTGGGCAAAAAACCGCGTCGCCAGAAACAGCGCGGCGCACCAGGCCAGGATCATCAGCACCCGGCCGGCGCGCTTGCCCGGCACCTGCTGGCTCACGGCGAGGCACTCCAGCCACCCTCGGGCGCGGCGAAGCGCCAGACGATTGGCCGCCGTTCACCATCGGCCCGCCTGCCATCGTTGTTGTCCAGACCGATCCAAGCCCCCTCGGCATCCACCACCAGCGCTTCGGCCAGCCCGTAGGGCTGGGGATAACGGCGGTTATCCTGCAACGCCTCGGCGGCGAACGACCAGCAACGCTCGACCTGGGCAGTCTGCGGGTCACGCCGGCAGATCTGATAGGCGTTGCGTTCCAGGGTAAACAGCTTGCCATTGAACAATGACAGGTCAGCGAAATCCCGCGAAACCGCCTTGGCCTTGGGAAACTGTACCGGCTGCATCTCCAGCCCCGCTTCGCTCAGCAACACGCAATTGCCATCGCAGCCCCACACCGTCTGCTGGCGCTTGATCAGCAGCAGGCCGCGACGTTCGCGCTCGGCGGCCAACCACAGCTGATCACCAACCGGGTTGATCGCCAGCCCCTCGAACAGGGCGTTGAAATGCAGCAACATGCCACTGCCCCGGGCCTGACGGATCAGAGTCGGGGCGATTTTCAACCAGGATGCATCTCCCGAGGGCGACACTTGCAACACCGCGGCATGAGACTCGCTCACCACATAGCGATTGCCGGCGCTGTCACAACTGATGCCCTCGAAATCCAGCTCGCCACCGCGCAGGAACGACGCTGCCCAAGTCCGGGAACGCAAGCCCCAGGGCAAACCGCTGTCCGGCACCTTCGGCACCTCGATTTCAACCTCCTCGGCCTGCCAGACCGGCGCCTCGGAGGGTGCAAGGCGATAGATCCGGTCATCGTCGCGATCGGACACCGTCCACATTTCGCTGCCGCACAGCGCCAACCCGGACAGATTACCGCCGCGCATGCCATCGACGGCATGCTCGGACAGCAACTTCAGTTCCGGTGCAGGCCCTGCGACCACAACCCCCGCCCACAGCCACAACGCCAGGGCGAAACCGTTGCGCATCAGGCCAGCACCTCGGCCAGGTCCCCTTTGGATTCGAGCCAGGACTTGCGGTCGCCGGCGCGTTTCTTCGCCAGCAGCATGTCCATCATTTCCGACGTCGCTTCGAAATCATCCAGGGTCAGTTGCACCAGACGACGGGTGTTCGGGTCCATGGTGGTTTCGCGCAGTTGCGGCGGGTTCATCTCGCCCAGGCCTTTGAATCGAGTGACCTGTGGCTTGCCGCGCTTCTTCTCGGCCACCAGACGGTCGAGGATGCCGTCACGCTCGGCCTCGTCGAGGGCGTAGTAGATCTCCTTGCCCAGGTCGATCCGGTACAGCGGCGGCATCGCCACATAGACGTGACCGGCGTCCACCAGCGGGCGGAAATGCTGGACGAACAAGGCGCAGAGCAACGTGGCGATGTGCAGGCCGTCGGAGTCGGCGTCGGCGAGGATGCAGATCTTGCCGTAGCGCAGCTGGCTCATGTCCTCGGCGCCCGGATCGACGCCGATGGCGACGGCGATGTTATGCACTTCCTGACTGGCCAGCACTTCGCTGCCGTCCACTTCCCAGGTGTTGAGGATCTTGCCCCGTAGCGGCAGGATCGCCTGGAACTCCTTGTCCCGCGCCTGCTTGGCCGAACCACCGGCAGAGTCACCTTCCACCAGGAACAGCTCGGAACGCATCGGGTCCTGCCCGGCGCAATCGGCGAGCTTGCCCGGCAAGGCCGGCCCCTGGGTGATGCGCTTGCGCTCGACCTTCTTGCTGGCCTTGAGACGACGACCGGCGTTGTTGATTGCCAGCTCCGCCAGGGCCAGGCCGGTTTCCGGGTTGGCGTTGAGCCACAGGCTGAACGCATCCTTGACCACCCCGGAAACAAACGCCGCCGCCTCACGGGACGACAGGCGTTCCTTGGTCTGGCCGGAGAATTGCGGCTCCTGCATCTTCATCGACAACACGAAGGCGATGCGTTCCCAGACGTCTTCCGGCGCCAGCTTCACGCCACGGGGCAGCAGGTTGCGGAACTCGCAGAACTCGCGCATGGCATCGAGCAAGCCCTGGCGCAAGCCGTTGACGTGGGTGCCGCCCTGGGCCGTAGGGATCAGGTTGACGTAGCTTTCCTGGACGCTTTCGCCGCCTTCGGGCAGCCACAACAAAGCCCAGTCCACCGCTTCCTTGTTACCGGCCAGACTGCCGCAGAATGGCTCGTCGGGCAGGCGTTCGAAACCGCTGACCGCGTCCACCAGGTAAGAGCGCAGACCGTCTTCGTAATGCCATTCGACTTTCTCGCCGGTGGCCTTGTCCTCGAAACTGACCAGAAGCCCCGGGCACAACACGGCCTTGGCCTTGAGCACGTGCTTGAGGCGGCTGACAGAAAACTTCGGTGAATCGAAATACTTCGGGTCCGGCGCGAAATACACGCTGGTGCCGGTGTTGCGCTTGCCGACGGTGCCAACCACTTCCAGCTCGGTGGCCTTGTAGCCATCGGCGAAGGTCATCTGGTATTCGTTGCCGTCACGCTTGACCCGCACCCGTACCTGGGTCGACAAGGCGTTGACCACGGAAATACCCACCCCGTGCAAACCGCCGGAGAATTGGTAGTTCTTGTTGGAAAACTTGCCGCCGGCGTGGAGCTTGGTGAGGATCAGCTCGACGCCCGACACGCCTTCTTCAGGGTGAATATCCACCGGCATGCCGCGGCCGTCGTCGCTGACTTCCAGCGAATGATCGGCGTGCAGGATGACCTGCACCGAACGAGCGTGCCCGGCCAAGGCTTCGTCGACACTGTTGTCGATGACTTCCTGGGCGAGGTGGTTCGGCCGACTGGTGTCGGTGTACATGCCGGGGCGCTTGCGCACCGGGTCGAGGCCCGAGAGGACTTCGATGGCGTCTGCGTTATAAGAGCTAGCGCTGGGAGTGGCCATGGGGTCTCGTCGTCAGTGTTCAGTGAAAAAGGGGCGATGGCTCACAACGACGTGAAGTCGATCGCCTGGTACAAATCGGCGCCAATGCCGGCAAAACTCAACAGCGCCGGCAACTGCTGGGCAAACCCTTGGAAACTGTGGTCGCCGCCGGCCTGGATGCGCAAGGCACAGGCACGGTAATACTGCTGGGCGTGGCGATAATCCAGCGTTTCGTCCCCGGTTTGCAACCATACCTGAAACCGCTGCGGATCCCGGGGTGCCGGCACGTCCAGTTCGGCCAGGGCCGTGACGTGGTCGTGGGTCAATTCCCAGGTTTCGTCGGTGTACAAATTCTTCTGCGTGCCCAGGTAACCGTCAAACATCCGATGCGGGCTGACGGCAGGGTTGATCAGCAGCGCCTTGAGGCCGTGGCGTTCGGCCAAGTGAGTCGCATAGTAGCCGCCGAGCGAGCTGCCGACCAGCAGCGGTCGGCCCAGTTGTGCAATCGCCTGTTCCAGCTGACCGATGGCTTGGCGGGGGTGGTGGTGCAGGGCTGGGACTTGTAGGCGGTCGCTCAGGCCCAATTGCGCCATTACGTTGATCAACTGACTGGCTTTGGTCGACGCTGGGGCGCTGTTGAAGCCGTGGATATAAAGGATAGAACCCGACATTGCCGACTCCCTGGGTGTTGGGCAAAGGCCGGAGTTTACAGGGAGTTTGTGGGGGTTTGGGTGTTTTAACACCTTCCCCAAGTCGCCCATTGGCCTTTGTGGCGAGGGAGCTTGCTCCCGCTGGGCTACGCAGTAGCCCCTAAACCTGTGGACGGGGTACATATCCATTTCTGCGGTAACGGCAGCTTATGGTTCCGCCCTGACGGCGGGTCACTTTCGAAAAGCGTGTACGGACCGGACACATGGTTGACGGGGCGCCGAGATCAACGTCCGACGCGAGGCGGCCTGAGAGCCGACCTGGCTTAGGGTGATCGCGTTTCTCCAGTGGGAGCTTGCTCGCTTTTGCGCACGGCGTGCTCAGGGTTGTGTATTGACGTTGTCCAGCATCCGATTCGCCAACAAGGCGCCCAGCTCGATCAGTTGCTGAATGCCAAGGGCAACATGGCGTCGCGAGCCTTTCAGGTCGAATGCAAGGTCGCTGACCATGGCATCGGCTGAGGCCAGGGTTTCGCTGAGGTTGGCCAGTAGGCTTTCGGTGTCGACGCCGTCCACGACGGTGAACAGTTGACCTGAGGGCTTTTTCTTTTTGGCTTGAGGTTTGGGGTCGAGATAGTGGTCGATGACGCGCTTGGCGGCTTCATCAAGTATCGGGGGAATCTGGCTGGCTTCGGGAGAAATGGAATCGTTTTTTGTTGGCCCAGAGTTATCTTCAGACATGTTGGCGCTCCATTAGGATTGAAATAAAGCTCCTTTTTTTTTCAGGTTTCCAGGCCTGGCCGCTGAATTTTCAGCGACAGGAAAAGGTTAGCGACAGCCCTTCCCACCCGGCAACCGCCAGGGCTCGTCGGAAAAATCTGCTTGAACCAGGAAGGGCGTCCGACCATTCCCACAACCCCTGGTCGGCTGTCAGGCCGCCATCGCGAGCAAGCTCGCTCCCACACAGTTTTTTGGTCGTTTATAAGATCAGTGTCCACCGCCGATCCCTGTGGGAGCCGAACTTGCTCGCGATAGCGGTGGGTCTGCTTGCATCAATGCTGAATGTACCGCCGCCTTCGCGAGCAGGCTCGCTCCCACGGGGGAAACGCGGTCCCCATCAAGAACCAGGCCGGCTATAAGGCCGCCTCGCGGCGGAC